>JAOZVI010000135.1 GCA_029938265.1 Flavobacteriaceae bacterium
GAATTGCAATACATAATTTGTATCCAAATTTGGTTCATTTGATCCTATTTGGCAGGGGTTATTTAGGTGGAATTGAAAGAGTGATAAAAGGTTTTTAGAAATTGTTATTCTTGAAAAAGAGCTTTCAACTCGGTTGCATCACTTGGTTTCATTTTTTTTGCTAAGACCAGACTCAATTGTTTTCTGCGTAAAGCACCTTCAAATCGCTCTTTTTCAAGATTAGTTTCAGGTGTTAATTCCGGAACTTTTACCGGTGTTCCCATTTCGTTAACCGCAACAAAAGTATAAATACCTTCATTCACTTTTGACCGTTCACCAGATTCTCTGTCTTCAATCCAAACATCAACAAAAATTTCCATAGATGATCTAAAAGCCCTCGAAACTTTTGCTTCAATAGTTAGAACACTTCCAACAGGAACAGCTTTTGTAAAAGCTACATGATTCACAGTAGCGGTAACAACAATTCTTTTACAATGTCTCCGGGCAGCAATACTTGAAGCCCTGTCCATTCTGGCTAATAATTCACCTCCAAATAAATTATCCAAAGGATTAGTTTCACCGGGTAAAACCAAATCAGTTAATATAGTTAAAGACTCTTTAGGAGTTTTTGCATTCATAAATGAAGGAATAATAATTGAATTTTTTAAAATTTTTGTATTAGTAACCAGGCTTTTTCATCTTCCTTACGCTTAATTTTGTTCAGGCTGTTTACAGCATCTCTTTCAAAATTATAACTATCAAAAGAAACAATTGTCAGACCCCACTTATTAATACCTAAAATTCTTGAATTATAGCCATCGGCTTTTAGTTGGTTTAATTTTCTCACAGCATTTTCAGGAATACGAAAAGCACCTGCAATTACATGAAAACTTTTCTTTTGAGCAGTAATATCAATATTTAAAGTTGGTAATGGTTTACTAATTACAAAAGTTGCATTTTCAATTTTAGTTTCTATTACTTTTTGTTGTTCTTCAGAAGCAACAATTGCTTTATTATTTTGATAATTACGATACATTTTACCACCAAATCCTAAAACAGAAAATCCTAAAATAAAAATTGCAGCATATTTTAAATAATTTGGAGCCTTTTTTCTTTCTGGTGAAATAAAAATTGGGGCTTTTTCTTCTACTTTTTCAACTTGTTTTATATAGGATATTCTATTAATTTCCGGACTAACGATATTACTCAAACCAAATGAAGAAGCTAAATAATTAGTTTTTTTATCAGGTTCAAATAGTAACTTATCATTTTGCAAAGAAATTGTACCAATATTTTTAAAATCTAAATCCTGATGGTTTAATTTTGAATACCAGTTTTCAACTTCAAATTTTATAAAGTTTAATGCACTTTCATATGGTATTCTATCAACTGAAGCAATATAATTGGCTAATAAACCATCATTATTCTTTAGGTGGCTATTAAACGTAATTTGTTTATAAGGCGGGTGAAAGGTGTTTGAAAAAGCGTTGATCTCAGCCGATTTATTATTTGTTATAAAGCCACCAAAATCAGGAATGATTACGCATTCATACCGATATAATAGATCGCTTATATATTTGGAGAGAATCAAATGTTAACTTTTATATAATTATTTAAACAAAACTAAAACAAAACTAAAATTAATTGGCATGATTACAACTTTTTTATTAACAATTGTTTTTTTAATTTGAAAACCAATAATAAAATATGAAAAACAGTAAAATATTCTATTATTTAGTTCTTCAGGCAGCAGAAGGAATTGGTGATATCAACGCAAAAAAACTGATTGCACATTGCGGAAGCGCAGAGGGTGTCTTTAAAGAAAAAAAACAGAATCTTGAAAAAATATCAGGAATCGGAACCTGTGTTTTAAATGGTTTACGAAATAAAAATTTGTTTAATAATGCCGAAAAAGAACTTAAATTTATAAATGATAACGATATAAAAGCTTTTTCTTTTTTAGAAGATGAATATCCCGAAAAATTAAAACATTGTATTGATGGTCCAATATTATTATTTCAAAAAGGAAAAGTTAATTTAAAGCAAAAAAAAATAATCAGCATAGTTGGTACGCGTCAAATGACCAATTACGGTAGAGCTTTTTTAGAAGGATTTATTAGTGAAATTAAAAAATACAATCCAATTATCATTAGTGGTCTGGCATATGGAGTTGATATTTTCACGCATAGATTAGCTTTAAAAAATAACTTACAAACCATTGCTGTTTTAGCACATGGTTTAGATATTATTTATCCAAAAATTCATACAAAAGAAGCCTTTAAAATGTTAGATAACGGTGGTTTAATGACTGATTTTTGGTCTAATACCAATCCGGATAAAGAAAATTTTGTAAAAAGAAATCGTGTTGTAGCCGGGCTTTCCGAAGCAACAATTGTAATTGAATCAGCTCAAAAAGGAGGTTCTTTGATTACTGCTGATATTGCGAATTCATATAACCGCGATGTTTTTGCAGTTCCGGGAAGAGCAAACGATCAATACAGCATAGGGTGTAATCAATTAATTAAAAGTAATAAAGCCGCTATGATAACCTCTGTTAATGATCTGGAATATATCCTTAACTGGAAAATTGATAAGGATAAAAATCCAAAATCTATACAAAAAAAATTATTTATTGAATTAAGCGATGAAGAAAAAATTATTTGCAATTATTTGATAAAAGAAGGTAAGCAAAGTTTAGATGTTATCGCATTGCACTGCAAATACCCTATACAAAAAACAGCAACTATATTGTTTAATTTAGAAATGAAAGGTGTGGCTAAACCTCTGCCGGGTAAAATATTTGAAGCTATTTGATTACGATATTAAAGTTTATAAATATTGTTTTAGTTATTAAAAATTTATATATTTAACATCTTTTTAATTATAAATTATTATCCATATGAAACTCCAAACTCCAAACTCCAAACAATAATTCAATTATTTAAATTTTCTTTTTTTCAATTATTTTAATTGGTTGTGAAGAAGATAATTATTCTAATGATTTAATTTCGATTGAACAAAAAAACAATCAAAAAATTAAAAATATTCAAAAAGAATTTACCATAAATAATTATCCTGATATTTTTATTAAAGACGGTTTAAAAGTAAACTGGAATGAATTTAAAGAAGTTGAAGATATAGATGGTAGCTCGGTTTATGAATTCTCAACAAATTTTTACTCAAAATATTCTTTAGTAAAAAGGAAAACCAAAAAAACTAATACAAAGAATCAAATTTTTTCTACTTATAAAATATATGCAAGAGTTTCTGATAATGGAAGTATATTTTTTGAAATAGCAAAATTCATTGGATCAAACCATAATAAATTAAAAAATATAAGTTTGTCAAAATTAAAAGACTTTAATGGTACAATTAAATATACTGATTTAGAAGGACAAAATTTGAGAAGTAGTAATTACAATAAAGGAGTGTTCATTAAAGCAACTGAATATAATAATAATGACAAATCTAAAGCACCATCAGTTGGTCCGGTTGTTTATATTCCAATTTTAATTTTTAGAACAATTGATCACTATAATTTAGGTTGGAATGGTGCTACTGGTGATTTTTTGGGAGCCTGGTATAAAAATTCGACTTATGATAATTATAGAATTGTATATGTTTCAATAGAAACCGGTATGGTAGAAGGGGGTACTTATCATGAACATTATGCTGAACCTGAATTTATTAATGCGCATGGGGCGGGTAGTTTACCAGATATTGATACACATGTTGAAGAGATTATTATAGATACTTCTTTCAAAAATAATGATTGTTTAAATGACGTTTTCAATAAATTTAGTGCAGGAGACAACAGGATAAGCGATTATATTGGAAATTTTATTCCTGAAGGTTCTGCAGCAAATTTGACTTTAGTAACAGATGATGATTTTAGTGACCATTTTGACCCTGAGTATTGGTCTGCAGGTGCAGTTACTTCTGAACCAGAAAATTATATGATTACAATTACATTTAATACGGATCCTAATTTACCATCATCAGTAGGGAATTTTTCTTCAATTATTTTAGCAACAGAATTTATGCATGAAATGATTCACGCGGAAATGTATAGAAAATTATTAGCGCATGCTCAACAACCTGAAATTCCATGGACCGAAGAATTTATACATAGTTTGAAAAACGATTTTAACGGATTGGCAGATTATTATACGCGTTGGTGGTTAGAACGAGATCCCAATTTACCTGCCACATCCGCACAACATCAACTTATGGCAGAACATTATATAGATATAATGGCTGACGCTTTAAGTGACTATGATGATAATCAACACTCTCAGGAGTTTTACGAAGCCTTGTCATGGATAGGCTTAAAAGAAGATACTGTTGCTTGGAACAATCTTTCTCCAGAACAGCAGGCTTACATAAATTCTCAAATTCAAAATACAATGCAAAATGGTCCGTGTACTAATTAAATATTTGATGTTCTTGCTTTTTTTCTTAAAAGGAAGTATAATATTTTCTCAATATAGTAAAGAAGTAATCTATTTGAAACTCAATATTGATAATGAGTGCTTTAGAAAAATGAAGTTTTATAAATCTGATGAGAAAGGAATTGTTTTCAATCTCCTTTGTAAAGGAAATGGAAGTTTTTTATTTCCGGATAAAGAAAAAGCAGATACTTTATGTATAAAACATATAAAGGATTACCCTATCACCACCATGGAACAAGTGGATAAAAAAGTAAAAGATTTTCGTTTAAAAACGTATAAAAAAAGACCACCAAACAAAAAGGCCAAGCTTTATCAGGCGTATACGAAGAACGATATTTTTAAAACCTACTTAATAGAAATTATTGGGGATGATAAATTTGTAATCTACCCGGTTACATGGCGTAATCAAAATATAACTGATTGATTTTTAAAATATTTATAATATCTCTTTTCATGACCACATTTGGCTATACCCAAAATAGGTTCAATGGCACTATAAAAGATACTATATATATTTCGTTCGATTCTGTAATGCCAACCATGAAAAAGGCTTTCGCATCTAGACGCAACATAGCACGATTCGATTATAACCAAACCAAAGTACATACTGGTACATATTTTATTGATGAAAAAGTGCGACCAAATCCTCAAATGCTTGATACTGGATACAAATTTGCTTATTTAGAACTCATCCCGTTTGTACAAGCTTTATCTGGGTTTCGAAGTTCGATGGCGCTTGTTCGGGACTCAACCTTTTTAAATACAATTAAACCCATAGACCATACTTTTTTCGAAACAACTGATTACATAAAAGTATGTAAAACCTTTGAAGCTGAAGATAGCCATGAGCAAGATGTAATTATTTTTATAATTGATAAAGACGAAATAAAAGATGGTAAAATAGTTTTAAGGGAGGTGTTTTTTAAAAGGCCTGTAAAAGAGTAAAAAAATTTGATAAAGATGCTTAATATAATCTTACCTTTAAAAAAGATACAATTGAGGATTGTGGCAATCAATCTGGAGTTATTGCCTGTACAGATACTAAAGATTAAATTAATGGCAACATAACAATATACTGGATAGGTAATAGTAGAAATCTTTTAGATAATGCTGCTGATTTTTTACATGAAATTATTCATGCCGAAATTTATCGTTATGTTGACCAACATAAAAAAGGACTTGACCCCAACGATAGACCAAATTTATTGTATTGGTATATGTATTATAAAGCTGAAAATGGTTTGGATGTTGAAACTACAAAAGCTCAACATCAACATATGGCTGATAATTATGTAAAACCTATTGCTGAGGCAATAAGAGCTATTGATAATAATGCACACCTATTAGAATATTATATGGGATTTGGTTGGGATGGATTAAGAAGTTTTGGGTATGACAGCTACTGGGATAATGGTGTGTTAGTTGAACTTACAAAACAAGATAGTGATGAATATTATAAATTACAAAAGATAGTTATTAATGAAACACAAGTAAATTGTAATTAGATTGAAAAAGATAAGTTTAATA
>JAOZVI010000031.1:0-6185 GCA_029938265.1 Flavobacteriaceae bacterium
TAAGAATCCCTCTATTGCCAAAGGCATTGGAAATCATAGAGAAATATAAGAGTAATATTAAATCTATCTCACAAGGAAAAATATTTCCTAAAATTTCAAATCAAAGATTGAATTCATATTTAAAAGAAATTGCTGATATCTGCGGAATCAAAAAAAATTTAACATTTCACATTGCCAGACATACTTTTGCAACAACAATAACTTTAAGTAATGGTATGCCAATAGAAACCGTTTCAAAACTTTTAGGGCATTCAAGCATATCAACAACTCAAATTTATGCAAAGGTTATCGAACGGAAAGTTAGCGATGATATGCAAAAGTTGAGATCTCAATTTAAAAAAGCTTGAGATTAATAAGCTTCAACTAGGGCAAAACTCATGAACTTCCGTTTTTTGAATATGTAAATTGGTGAAAATTTAGCTCATAAAAAGTTGACTTATTTTGACTTCTATCATTAATTCGTAATTCGCGAATCGCGAATTAATATATTTATATTATATTTGGAATATCAAAAGTTAATGTAATATGAAGAAACATAGCGGAATGAGGCCACATGACATAGTTATTTTACTAAAAATAGCGGCAAAAGGAGATGATTCTTGGTATATGAAAGATCTTTCTTATGAGCTGGGCATTAGTGCAAGTGAAATAAGTGAAAGTATCAATCGTTCGGTAATTGCTGGTTTAATCTCACCTGACAAAAAACGATTAATGAAATTGGCCTTAATAGATTTTTTAGAATATGGTTTACGTTATGTTTACCCTCAACGGCCTAGTGCATTGGTTAGAGGCATTCCTACTGCACATTCGGCATCCCCTTTAAATGAGATTATTGTAAGTGATGAACCTTATGTTTGGCCTTATGCTGAAGGTGAAGTCAGGGGACAAGCGATTGAACCTTTACATCCCAAAGTACCGGAGGCATGCTTAAAAGATCCAAATTTTTATGAACTACTATCTTTATGTGACGCATTGCGAGTAGGAAGAGTACGTGAAAAAAAAATAGCTATTGAAGAATTAAAAAATAGAATATTTTGAAAAACACTTTAATTAATAGAAAGGCTACAAAAAAAATAGCTTTTGTCCTTGGGGAACTCAATGAAAATGTAGTTTATGTGGGTGGAGCTGTAGTAAGTTTATATATTGATGATCCTTCTGCTGATGATGTTAGACCCACCAAAGACATTGATATAAGTTTAGAAATTGCAAGCTTAGGAGAATTAGAAGCATTACGTGCGAAATTAATTGAAAAAGGATTTTATCAATCGCATGAGGATGATGTAATTTGTAGATTTCGGTATTCTAATATCAAGGTAGATGTAATGGCAACCAAAACAATTGGTTGGGCTCCTAGTAATCCTTGGTTTGAGGCTGGATTTAACAAAAGTCAACCAATATATTTAGATGGAATTAATATTAAAGTTTTACCTCTTCCTTACTTTTTAGCAACAAAATTTTCTGCATTTTATGATAGAGGCGGTAAAGATCCTCGTTCGAGTCATGATTTTGAAGATATTGTTTACATCCTCAATCATACATCAAATATAAATGATTTAATTCTCAGGTCAGATAAAAAAGTTCAACTCTATTTGAAAGAAGCTTTTCTCAAAATAATAGATAATAGCATGCTTCAAGAAGCTATTATTGGTAATTTATATTATGAGAATCAAATGGTACGGTTTGAGAAAATATTAAATAATCTAAAAGAAATTACCAGTGTCATCTAAAGAATTGTACATTAATTGCACAATATCCATATTATTTTCTTTTAAATTAATTGGCTTATAATTGGTTCAATTGGCTCATGATTGGTTCAAAAAGGTTCAATGGACTAATCTTTAAGGCGTTCTTTAAATAATCATTGAACTAATTTCAAACTTCTCTCCCCTCCATCTTCATTTAACTCCACAAAAAACTTCTTCTTTTTCCCAACAGAAAACTTAGGCAAAACAATCACAAATTCAGACTTAGAATTAGCTCTTACTCGTTTAGGAAGTTGATAGTTATAGAGTGATTTAATCTGAAGTATCTGAGAAGATTTTCTGGTTAAACTTGATTTGTTTTTAGTAAACACCACTTTCAGGTTTGCTTCTTTTGCGAGATAAACTAAATTTTTTAATAAAGACAACAGTTACAGTGTAAAATCTCCCAAAAACAAGTCGTTATTTGAGAAAAGAAAGTTTGTGGGAGTAAAGAAATTGTTCTCTAATTTATATTTTAACGGTTACTTATCTTTATTACACTTTTACTCTAAAAATCACTCATTTTTTATTTAAAACGTATTCAAATGAGAGTAAATATATCACCAAAGTTTATTTTAAAAAGCACTCTTCCCAATCCATCATATTCGGTAAACAACCATTCAAAACCACTTTGTAAATCTAATAACAAAATTAAAGAACCTAAACAAGAGGATTAACATAATCAAATAGATAATTTTATTTAGAAATAACTAAAATTAATTGTTTCCCAAAAGAGAAACGAAAAAAGCATCAAAAAAAGAATATACCCCAAGAAAAAAAGTATTGAAAACCCATAGAGGAAATTAGAACTATTTTTTAGGGATGTAGTTCAACATCTGTTTCATACTCGGTTTTACAATCCGTATGAAGGCTATTTATTGGGCATAGTAATTTTAACCTTATTTCTTGCCAAAATTCAATTTTATAAATTTTGTCTCATAATGTTCTATTAATAATGGAGCCTTAAGTAATGATAATTCTTCTTCCAATATATTAACTTCTAGTACAGAGCTGGCATTTGTCTCTTCAAGCAGTCGTCTGATGTCTAAAATAGCATGCTTGCCTTCCACTTCTCTCAGGTGCAGGATAACCCCTTTTCCATCGGCTGATAGAGAGGTATTAACCAATAATAAATTAGGAACATCAATGTTTATCAGGGATCGGGAAACCAACTCCGTTTTTGTGGTGCCTTGGGTAGGGAACATAATTCTCGACTTAAGGGGAACCCTATCTCCCCATCCAAATTTTGTTGCAAACATATCTGAATGATCAGCTGAAGAAGTAATACTATAGGTCCACTGCAATTCACCTCCCTGGCTTGCTTTGAAATTGGTAACCCAATAATTATTTAAAACCCAAGAATAAATATGATTGGTTGCTGGCTTCAGACGGTAGTAGTATCTGCCCGTATTTATTGCACCAAATTGCACCAAAGGAATTTCACTACTTACAAAAACAATTTGTGATTTGTTTCCTTTTACCGTTGCAAAGTTTTGTATTGCGTTCCAATCCGAAGAGCTTCCTTCCAATTGGTTAATTCCAGGATACACAATGCCGCCTTGGGCTTCATAGGTTAATTTTCCACCATCCAGGTCAAAAGGAAAAGCAATATAAATACTTTCGGGGCTACTAACAGGAAGTTTTATCATTTGGTATAAAAACTCTATCTTTTTTTGGTAATGATATAGTCTTACTTCAATTGTAACACCTTTTTCATCAGTACAAATAGGCATATCTCCGTTCAAAAATATGCTCTGGTAAATAGCACCATTTTCTCTCTTAACTATTTTGATGTTGTGCAATAAGCTTCTTTTTAGATCAAGTGGTCTATAAATTGTATCTCTTGTAATATTGGTAAGGCGTTCCATTTCATGTCTGCTGCCTAGTTCTTCATAAATAAACTGACCCAAAGTAAGCGTATCCTCAGGGTCAATGAGTTCTTGCCGAAGCGCTTTGTCAAAAATATTTGTAACCACACCTTTATTTTCATCAATGCTCAATTGATAAAATTTATTCTCCAATATATTACTATTTGAATGCAGAACATCTTTGCTCTTCTGCCCTACATTAACCTGCAAGGTTTTATATCCCATAGGAGGAATATCTTCTACCCATAATCCGAAATACGCCCCTTCCATTCGTTGTTCATAGCGCTGATAGGGGACTTCTTTACCTTTAACATCAGTGATTGTAAAATCAACACCTTCATCTACTATTTCATTGGGTATAAACAACTTTACTATACCCGATCTAGACCAGTTCAGAGTATTAAACACTGCTATGGTGGCTAAGTTGGATTTGTTTAAAGCTGGCTCAATAAATGCCAGTGCTTTTTCCTCTAGTGCAGACGATTTCTTGGCTGCTTCCCATGCATAAGCAGACTTCATTCCCCATTGATTAATCGTGTTTTGTGCGAGAGGATCGGTAATACTTTCTGCTGCACCATGGGTATGTTCATCATAGAACAGAAGGTTATCATAAACTTGTTCAATTTCCTGATGGATATGCTTAGGCATTTCAAGATTTAATAATTTACCCATAGAAAGAAGAGCTGTAATGGTAGCGATATTTACATGGGCTTTACGCACCTCTTTGGTTTCGTTTGCAGCCGAACCAACGCCATCAGTCCACCAATCTGGCCAAGCTACTTTTAGCTCTTCAATTTCATCGGCATGTTCTTCATCCAAATAGATCATAAAATCTCTGGACAAAGCACTTTTTAATTTTGGCCACTCATACTTTTCATTCCACTCTTTAATGATATCACAAGCCTGGGTAGAGGGTGGTGAATTATCGGTTACATAGCCTGAAAACTGTAAAGCTATTTTGTCATAGGGATAGCCTTTTTCTTCTAAACCATTCAGATATTGGGATAAATTGTTTCTTAAAACATCTTGTTGTCCAGATGTGATGCCCAAAGAATTAGCATGTTGATAATGCTCACTTCTATAGGCCAATAATCGGTTTCCAGCAGGTGATTGCCACCAGAAAGTGGTGGGTTTGTTGAATGGCTTACGCGCCCGATGCGCATGAATCCCCATGGTAAGATATTTAACATCTGTGTTATGGTAATAGTCTACCATGCACCAGGCAATACCGTTCACGTCATTTTGCATGGCCGTAACCACATCAATCCCCTTATTCTTAAGAAACCTCAACGTCTTGGTTTGTACTGCAAGTGCTGATTCATCAATTATTTCGGAGTAGTTAAGAAACATTCCTGTTGCTTCGATTCGACCTTCCTTAATACGTCTCAACAAACGGTCAATTTGTTTCTGAGGCCGGCCTTTCAAGTATTCTCTAATTGACCATGAAGTCTCACAAGTCCATCTAAACTTTGCAGCATCCGGATAGCCATCGGTTTGATCACAAAAATCTAGGGCTTGGTCAATATATTTAAGATGTTCAGGCAGAATTTCTGTTTGTGGGCGGGTATATCCAATATCTGTATGTGTATGCTGCACAAGGAAAATCTCCCATTCTTTAATGGGCTTAATGGAAAAGGTTTTTTGAGTCGTTTTTTTATTAGCTATCTGTATTTTGGCAGTAAAAAATGTCTCTTCTTTTACTTTGGGTAAACAAATTTCTACCTTATTAAATCCTGCTTTTAGAATCGATTGATTCTCTATATCTCCAATGGTAATCTTTGCTGTATCATCTTCTCCCAAGTAAATAAAATCCATACTGATAGAATGAAACAATTTCCCTTCTTTTTTAGCCACAACTTTATTTTGATAGATCTCTATTTTTTCTTCAATAGGCGTTTTAAATGTCATGAACCAAGCTGCATTATCTATAGTTTTTGTGGATAGTTTAAGGTGAGTAGGATCGCCTAGCTTTATCGCTTTTACAGGAAGTTTTAAAATTGCAAAACCCATTTGGTCTTTATACTTATCAAGCATTGTAACGTTTAAGCTTAATTCAGTGCCATTTTTCCCCTGGAACGTCTTTACACCCAGTTCTGAGGTTTTAGAACTACTGAAAGTAACCTGCTCAATACCATTTACACTTAAATTAAAAGTTACTGGATTTGAGGTAACATCCATTCCAAACAACCAGATATACGTAATGTATTCATTGGAATAATTTATAGGTACTATTTCAGTTTTCCACTCGAGATAAGTATAATCTCTCTGGCCTCTTAGAATCAACGATGTATTTACATTTGGAAAAGGAGAATGATAACCAAATCGTTTTCCATTAACTTCTTCGGTATACCCTTGAAAATAAATCTGTTTTCTATCTTGTCCAAAGACGATGCTACTTACTATTAATAACAGCATAATAAGTAGTTGTTGTCTCAATACGGCATTAATTTTTGTCATAGGTAATGAAGTTAATTATGCCCAACAATTTGGTTAAGATTATGTAATGTATAAAAATAAGGATAATTTTCCAAAGGAAAAATATCCACTACAAAAAATTCACTAACCTTTAAATTTA
>JAOZVI010000031.1:6285-20398 GCA_029938265.1 Flavobacteriaceae bacterium
TAATTTTCCAAAGGAAAAATATCCACTACAAAAAATTCACTAACCTTTAAATTTATCCTAAAACCGCTATAAAATTTAATAGAAATCTTTTTATCAAAACTAGTATATCTGAATATTTACTGATATAAATGTATTTTTATTTACTTTTGCTTTTGGTCTAATATTATTACTTACAACCTTAAATCTGTCTAAAATGAATATTAATAAATACCTCTTATTATTTATACTTTTTATAGTCTTTAATTCTTTAGCACAAGAATATCAAAATAAATGGGAAGATGAAATTAATGCTTTTGATGATTTAAACGGAAATTCTCCGATACAGGGTGAAATTCTATTTACAGGAAGTTCTTCTATTAGAGTATGGGAAGATCCTGCCAAAGATTTTAATAATTCTAAGATATTAAACAGAGGTTTTGGAGGTTCTCAAATTATTGATCTTATTGAAAATTTTAATCAGGTGATCTTAAAATATCACCCTAAAAAGATTGTGATATATTCAGGTGACAATGATATACAGGAA
Organism: Flavobacteriaceae bacterium; assembly: GCA_029938265.1. Classification (GTDB taxonomy): domain Bacteria; phylum Bacteroidota; class Bacteroidia; order Flavobacteriales; family Flavobacteriaceae; genus Namhaeicola. The sequence continues at coordinate 6,809 of JAOZVI010000031.1, forward strand.
GAAAAATCAGCTGAAATAGTTTATGGAGATTTTTGTACTTTATATGGGATGATAAAAGCTAAATTACCCGATACTAAAATATATTATATTGCTATTAAACCCAGTTTAAGCAGGTGGGATAAGGTATTGGAGATGAAAAAAGCCAATACAATGATCAATGAATTTTTAAACACAAGATCTAACGGCTACTTTATAGATGTATTTTCGCCAATGATAGGTATAAAAGGTAAACCGGAAGAAAAATGGTTTGTTGAAGATGGACTCCATATGAGTAAAGAAGGGTATGAATTATGGACAAAAATTATAAGTCCGTATATTAATGAATAACAAATCAATATTATTAAAAAATAATTAAATCAATATAAATAAGATATGCTTAAAAAAACTATTATCATAGGATTAATTGGTCTGAGTACAATGATTTCTTGTACAAAAAACAAGAAAGCAGTTAATATTTCAAATGATTACAAACTCGTTTGGGCGGACGAATTTAATTATGAAGGCAGGCCTGATCCCGCTAAATGGGGATATGAATATGGTTTTATAAGAAATAATGAAAAGCAATATTATACCGATGACCCAAAAAATACCCGAGTTGAAAATGGATATCTAATTATTGAAGCTCATAAAGAAAAAATTGCCAATAAAGATTTTAAAAGTGATGATTTTAAAGATAGAAGTTGGTTGCATTACATTCCAAAAATTGATACTGCCCAATATACATCTGCCAGTTTAACTACAAAAGGATTGGCTGAATGGACCTATGGAAAAATAGAAGTTAAAGCCAAATTACCCAAAGGAGTTGGTCAATGGCCTGCAATTTGGATGCTGGGTGAAAACAAAAAGGAAGTTGGTTGGCCCAAATGCGGTGAAATAGACATTATGGAACATGTTGGGTTTAATAAAGATACTGTTTTTGGGTCTGTTCACTCTGAAACATATAACCACATTAAAAAAACACAAAAAACCAAAGGAATCTTTATTGATAAACCCTATGATATATTTCATGTTTATTCTATTGAATGGACTCCTGAAAAAATTGATTTTTTATTAGATAACATGGTTTATCTACATATTAAAAATGAACATAAAACCACTAATGAATGGCCATTTGATCAGAACTTTTGTTTAAAGTTAAATAATGCCATTGGAGGAATGTGGGGTGCACAAAAAGGAATTGATGATGCTATTTTTCCGCAACAGATGGTTATTGATTATGTTAGAGTTTTTCAATTAAAACCCTTAAAAAATGATTAAGAAAACTCTTATACTGATTTTAATATTGATGATATCTAGCTTTGTAAAAGGACAAAATATTTCCTTAATGACCTATAATATTAGATATGGCCTGGCTGATGATGGTAAAAACTCATGGGAATTTCGCAAGGAATTTCTTGCTTCTCAAATTATTTTTTACAATCCTGATTTTTTAGGAACTCAAGAAAGTTTGCCTTTTCAAATAATATATATTGATTCACAATTACCAGAGCACAGTTATATTGGAAAAAGTAGAGATGCTGATGGCAAAGGTGAGTATTCTGCCATTTTTTATAATAATAAAAAATATAAATTAATAAAAGAAAATACATTCTGGCTCTCAAAAACCCCAAACAAACCTTCAAAAGGTTGGGATGCTGCTAATACAAGAATTTGCACTTATGGCTTATTTGAAGACAGGGAAACAAATAGAGAATTTTGGGTTTTTAACACCCATCTCGATCATATTGGCAAAATTGCAAGAGAGCAAAGTGTTCTTTTGATTTTAAAAAAGATAAAGGAGATCAACACAAAAAATTACCCGCTCATTTTAATGGGAGATCTAAATGCAGAACCAGAAAGTGATCCTATTTTAAAATTGAAATCTGAGCTAAATGATTCGAAAGAAGCTTCTATTGAAAAACCCTTCGGACCTTCAGGTACCTTTAATGCTTTTAAATTTAATAAACCTGTTTATAAACGTATTGATTATATCTTCATTTCAAAAACTACTAATATTAAAGTTCAAAAACATGCTGTTCTAAGTGATTCAAAAGATCTAAAATATCCTTCTGATCATTTGCCTGTATACATTGAACTATCTTTTTAAAAACCAAGTCATGAAAAATCCAACTACATTTATTGTATTAATATTCACTTTTTTATTCCATACAAATTGTAAAAGCCAACAAGTGAATATGGTTAACAAAACAACAAATAAAATCGTTGAACGCAAAGTTGATTCAGTTTTAGCTTTAATGACCTTACAAGAAAAAATCGGGCAAATGAATCAGTATGCCAGTAGTTGGGATGTTACCGGCCCTCCTTCTAATGTAAGCGATAATGAAAAATTAAAGATTCTTAAAAATGGAGGTGTTGGTTCTATGCTGAACGTATTATCTGTTAAAGCCACACGTGAAGCACAAAAATTAGTAATGGAAAACTCTCGTTTAAAGATTCCACTTATTTTTGGCTATGATGTTATTCACGGGTATAAAACGATCTTTCCAACACCTTTAGGAGAAAGTGCCAGCTGGGATTTAAAAATTATTAAAAAATCAGCAGCTGTTGCTGCAAAAGAAACTGCTGCTGCCGGTGTACATTGGACATTCGCTCCTATGTTAGATGTATCTCGTGATGCCCGCTGGGGTCGTATCATGGAAGGATCGGGTGAAGACCCTTACCTCACTGCCAAAATTGGTGTTGCAAGAATACAAGGATTTCAAGGTGATGATCTGGCAAATGAAAATACAATAGCTGCTTGTGCCAAACATTTTGCAGGTTATGGATTTGCTGAAGCAGGAAGAGATTATAATACAGTAAATATTGGCGAATTTGAATTGCATAATGCCATTCTACCACCTTTTAAAGCTGCAGCTGATGCAGGAGTTGCTACTTTTATGAATTCCTTTAACGAAATTGACGGTATTCCATCAACAGGACATAAAGAATTGCAAAGAACAATTTTAAAAGAAGGATGGAACTGGGATGGATTTATTGTTTCTGACTGGGGTTCTATAGGTGAAATGATTACACATGGTTATGCCAAAGATAAAGAGCAGGCCTCTGAAATTGCTGCCAATGCGGGTAGTGATATGGATATGGAATCGTATGCTTATCAAAATCATTTAGAGCAATTGGTCAATGAAGGCAAAGTTAATATTAAACTAATTGATGATGCAGTCAAACGAATTTTAAGAGTTAAGTTTAGATTGGGGCTCTTTGATGATCCATATAAATATTGTAATGAAGAACGTGAAAAAAGTGAAATTTATTCTGTTAAAAATCAACAAATTGCTCGTGAAGTAGCTAAAAGATCTATTGTACTGCTTAAAAATGATTCCAAGCTACTACCTATAAATAAAAATATCAAAAGTATTGCTGTAATCGGACCACTAGCTGATGATAAAGATACACCTATTGGTAACTGGAGAGCTCAGGGAATGGAAAATTCAGCTGTTTCTGTTCTAGAAGGAATTAGAAATGCTGTTAGTTCAAATACTAAAATAACCTATCATAAAGGTGGTAATCTAATTACTTCTGAGATCAAAGAAGGTGAAAACCAGTTCCTTTTACCCATAACGTTTAATACGACTGATCAATCTGATATTCCGGCTGCAGTTAAAGCTGCCAAAAATGCAGAAGTAGTGATTTTAGCTATTGGAGAAAGTGCTTATCAATCGGGTGAGGGAAGAAGTCAGGTTTCTATAGGTTTTTCAGGAGTGCAACAAGAATTGTTAGAAGCGGTTTACAAAGTAAATAAAAATGTAATTGTCGTTTTAATGAACGGCCGACCAATGGATATTTCCTGGGCTGCCAAAAATGTTCCATCTATTTTAGAATGCTGGCATTTAGGTTCTCAATCTGGCAATGCTATAGCGGATGTTTTATTTGGTGACTATAATCCTTCAGGTAAATTACCAGTTTCTTTCCCTTATAATGTAGGTCAAGAGCCTCTATATTATAATCATAAAAATACCGGACGGCCAAATAGCCCAATACATGTTACTTATTCAGGTTATACCGATTCTCCTAAAACAGCACTATACCCTTTTGGCTACGGATTAAGTTATACTACATTTCAATATAAAAATTTAAAATTGAATAAAACCAAAATTTCAAAAAATGGAGAAATAATAGTGTCTGTTGAAGTTTCAAATATTGGAAAATTCGATGGTGAAGAAGTAGTACAACTATACATCAGAGATTTGGTAGGCAGTATTACACGTCCTGTTAAAGAATTAAAAGGGTTTGAGAAAATAGCAATAAAAGCTGGTGAAAAAAAGACGGTAACCTTTATCATCAATGCTGAAACACTACAATTTTATACTGCCAATAAAAAATGGGAAGTAGAACCCGGGGATTTTAATATCTGGATTGGCGGGGATTCTAATGCTCCGCTAAAAGCTTCTTTCACTATTGTGGAATAGAATTTTAGTAATATTTGAATTATCTATTTGCGTTTTTATTTATAATGTAAGATAAACGTATCTTTGCAAAAATCTAGATCAGAACTAAAATGGGAAATATTGTTGCAATTGTTGGAAGACCAAATGTTGGAAAATCAACACTTTTTAACCGTTTGATACAAAGAAGAGAAGCCATTGTCGACGCTGTTAGCGGTGTAACAAGAGATAGGCATTATGGTAAAACAGACTGGAACGGTGTAGAATTTTCTATAATCGATACCGGTGGATATGTGGTAGGAAGTGATGATGTTTTTGAAAGTGAAATCGACAAACAAGTAGAACTTGCCATTGATGAGGCCGATGCAATTATTTTTATGGTAGATGTAGAGTCTGGTGTTACCGGAATGGATACAGAAATTGCCCAAATTTTACGTAAGATTAAAAAGCCTGTTTTTTTAGTGGTCAATAAAGTAGATTCTTCAAAAAGAGAAAATGATGCTGTTGATTTTTATTCATTGGGATTGGGTGAATACTTTACAATTGCCAGTATCAACGGAAGTGGAACCGGTGATCTATTAGATGCAATTGTTAAAGCACTTCCTGAAGTTGAAGAAAAAATTGAAGATGATCTACCTAGATTTGCTGTTGTTGGAAGACCAAATGCCGGAAAATCATCTTTTATCAATGCTTTGATTGGAGAAGATAGATATATTGTTACTGATATTGCCGGTACAACCCGCGATTCAATTGATACTAAATACAATCGTTTTGGATTTGAATTTAATTTGGTAGATACTGCCGGAATTCGTAAAAAATCTAAAGTAAAAGAAGATCTTGAATTTTACTCGGTTATGCGTTCTGTTAGAGCAATCGAACACAGTGATGTTTGTATTTTGCTGATCGATGCAACCAGAGGCTTTGAAGGTCAGGATCAAAGCATATTTTGGTTGGCAGAAAAAAATAAAAAAGGTATTATTATTTTAGTTAACAAATGGGATCTTGTTGAAAAAGACACCCATTCAACCAAACAATTTGAAGAAAAAATTCGTCGTGAAATTGCTCCGTTTACTGATGTTCCCATTATTTTTATATCGGCACTAACAAAACAAAGAATTTTTAAAGCCATTGAAACTGCTGTTGAAGTTTTTGAAAATAGAAAACGGCGAATTTCAACCAGCAAACTAAACGATACAATGTTGGGAATTGTAAAGCATAATCCTCCACCGGCCAACAAAGGAAAATATATTAAAATTAAGTATTGCATGCAATTACCAACTCCAACACCCCAGTTTGCATTTTTTGCCAATCTACCGCAATATGTAAAAGATCCTTATAAAAGGTATGTTGAAAATAAGATGCGGGAAATTTTTGATTTTACAGGTGTCCCAATAACAATTTATTTCAGGAATAAATAGGTTTTTTGCCCTAAAAGCATTTCCTCAAAAGAGACAAAATATATTTTATCAATCATACAACTGTTATTACCTAAGAGAAATCGCTATATTTATGATTTTATCATTAACAAATGAAAACTAAGAGACCATTTGTAATATTTATCATTGGAGTTTCAGGAGTAGGAAAATCCACTATTGGAAATTTATTAACCACTCTTCTACCATCCACCACTGGCACCACCGCCACCGAAGCCACCTCCGCCGAAGCCACCACCAAAACCGCCTCCGCCGAAACCACCACCAGAGCTACCACCAAAACCTCCGCTACCACCATAACTACCTCTTCCGGCATTACTTAAAATAATAGCATCCAATAAAGAAAAACCTCCTGATTTTTTACCTCCATTTTTTCCACCTCCTGTTCGGTTCTTACGAGATAATATTAATAATATGATGATAAACAAGAATATAATAAAAATCAATGATATCCCTTCGCCTTCATCATCATATTGGGGTTCTCCTTCATATTCTCCATTCATAATCTGAAAAACCCTGGTTGTACCCATATCCAAACCAACAAAATAATTTCCTTGCTTAAACTGTGGTGTAATAATAGTTTCTATAATTCTTCTGGAGAGTGCATCTGTAAGTTTATGTTCTACACCATAACCTGTTCTGATTGTAATTCTTCTATCATCCTTTGATACCAGTATTAATATGCCATTATCAACATCGGCCCGACCAATACCCCATTTATGTGCTAATTCTGTAGCATACATGGCTATATCCTGACCTTGCAAAGAATTAACAGTGATTACTACAATTTGAGTAGAAGTTGAATCGCTATACCTAATTAATTTTTGTTCTAACGATTTTGCCTCATAACCGCTCATCAATTTGGCATAATCATAAACACTGGTTTGGATCTTTGGTTTTGCGGGTAAATAATCTTGAGCAGTGATCTGACTAAAACAACAAAAAAACAGAAGTATAAATAAACTTGTATATTTAATTAATTTTTGCTGCATATCTTTAAATACTTATTCGTAATATTGACTTGCAATATACCAAAAAAAAAGAAGCCTTTTTAAATATCCAATTAAAAATAAATGACAATGAAAAAAATATTTTTTTCCCTATTTCTTATCACATCAATTCTTCAGGCACAACATATCGATGTAAAAAAATTAAAAGGAATGAGTCCTCGTTCTGTAGGTCCTGCCGGAATGAGTGGTAGGATTACTGCAATAGATGTTGTTAATGATCAACCCAATATTATCTACGTAGGTGCTGCATCCGGTGGTGTTTGGAGATCAGAAAGTGAGGGAATTGAATGGAAACCTATTTTTGATAAAGAAAATTTACAGGCTATTGGTGCTATTACCATTCAGCAATCTAATCCTGATGTTATCTGGGTAGGAACAGGTGAAGGTAATCCAAGAAACAGTGTTAATGGCGGGTTTGGAATTTATAAAAGTTTAGATGGAGGAAAGAACTGGAAATTAATGGGTTTAGAGAAAACACGTAATATTCATCGCATTATTATTGATAAAAATAATCCTAATACTATATATGTTGCTGCTATTGGCTCTTCATGGGGCGAACATCCTGAACGCGGTATTTTTAAAAGTACTGATGGTGGTGAAACCTGGAAAAAAATATTATTTTTAAACAATAAGACCGGTGCAGCTGATCTGGTTGTAGATGCCAACAATCCCAATAAATTAATTGCTGCGATGTGGGAACATCGCAGAAAACCATATACTTTTAGTTCAGGTGGTGAAGGCTCAGGAATATATATAACTCATGATGCCGGGAAAAACTGGAAAAAAATAACCGATAAAGACGGTTTACCCAAAGGAAATTTTGGGAGAATTGGTTTGGCTATTTCACAGAGTAATCCCAAGATAATTTATGCGCTGATAGAAGCTAAGAAAAATGCTTTATATAAATCCGAAGATGGAGGTTTTAAATGGAAAAAAATTAATGATAAATCAAGTGGCAGAGGTTCTGGTGGCATTGGTAATCGTCCGTTTTATTATTCTGATATTTTTGTAGATCCTAAAAATGAAAACAGAATTTATTCTGTATTTACCTATGTGAATTACAGCATTGATGGCGGCAAAAGTTTTAAACAATTAATGCCTGCTTATGGCTCTGACTCAGGCGTTCACCCTGATCATCACGCATGGTGGATCCATCCGGAAAATCCTGATTTTATGATCGATGGTAATGATGGCGGCCTGAATATCACAAAAGACAAGGGGAAAAGCTGGCGATTTGTAGAAAATCTTCCTGTGGGACAATTTTACCACATTAATGTTGATAATGAGTTTCCTTATAATTTATACGGTGGAATGCAAGATAACGGTACCTGGGTAGGTCCGGCTTATGTACTGAAATCACAAGGTATAAGAAATTCTTATTGGCAGGAATTGATGTTTGGTGATGGTTTTGATGTGATCCCGGATCCCAATGATTCTCGTTATGGATATGCCATGTCGCAACAAGGATTTGTAGGTAGGTATGACAGGGTAACCGGTTCTACAAAAGCAATTCGTCCTACGCATTCAAATCCTGATATTAAATTGCGGTTTAACTGGAATTCTGCTATAGCAATAGATCCTTTCAATAGTAAAACCATTTATTTTGGAAGTCAGTTTGTTCACAGATCAAAAAATCAAGGTTTTGAATGGGAAATTATTTCACCCGACCTAACAACCAATGACCCTGAAAAACAAAAACAATACGAAAGTGGTGGTTTGACTATGGATGCCACAGGAGCAGAAAATTATTGTACAATTCTGGCAATTAGCCCAAGCACAAAAGAAAAAGATGTAATTTGGGTTGGAACCGATGATGGTAAAATACAAATTACAAATGATGGCGGCAATAATTGGAAAAATGTATCTCCTAAAAACTCAAACTTTCCCAAAAATGGTTGGGTAGCTCAAATTAAACCTTCCACTTTTAATGCCGGAGAAGCTTATATAGTTGTAAATAATTATCGGAATTTTGATTTTAAACCTTATTTGTTCCGCACAAGAAATCACGGGCAAACATGGGAAAGTCTGTTAAACAATGTATCCGAAACATTTGGATATACTCTATCTTTTGTTCAGGATCCTGTCAACAAAAATTTAGTTTTTTTAGGTACTGAAAATGGCATGTATTTTAGTTTTGATGAAGGAAAGAACTGGAATAAATGGACAGAAGATTACCCAAGCGTACCAACAATGGATATGGTTATTCACCCAACAGAGCACGATTTAGATATTGCTACTTTTGGACGCTCTTTTTATGTTTTTGATGATATAAGGCCCTTACGGGAGATATCACAATACGGCACAGAAATCATTTTAAAAACCTTAAAATTATTTACACCTCCAACAGCTTACATAAGCCAAACTCAGCAACCCAGCGGAACTCGTTTTGGTGGTAACGCAATTTATAATGGTGAAAATAAAAAAAGAGGCGCCATGATTAGTTATGTGATCAATAAACCTGAGATAAAAAAGGATGCATCTGCTAAAAAAACTGATAAAAAAGATTCGCTAAAAAAAGATTCGCTAACGTTACAAGTTTATAATTATAAAAATGAACTTATTCGAACAATTAAAAATAAAACCCCTAAAGAAAACGGTCTAAATCGTATGTACTGGTACTTGGGTGAAAAAGGAGTAAAAAGACCCTCTCGTAAAACTAGTAAAAATAAAAACGAACCCAGGGGTGTTACTGTTTTACCCGGTAAATATAAATTGGTCTTACAATATTTAGATCAAAAAGACTCAACAGAGATTATTGTAAAATATGATCCAAGGAACCCTCTTTCAGATGAAGTTTTAAAAAATAAATACGACCTGCAAAAACAAATTGAAAATAAATTTGATTTGTCCTTTAGAGCGGTTGATCAACTAAATAATTCTAAAAAAATTGTTGAAAATTATAAAAAACAAGCTAAAGATATTGATAAAAAACAATACGAAGATTTTATCAAATCAAGTGACAGTATCATTAAACAAATTGACGGATTAATTGATAGTATGCTAGGCAAAGAAGATAAAAGACAAGGAATCACAGCTTCTAAATCACCCTCAAATATTTCATATCTTAACACGGCAAATTATTATGTTCGATCGTTACAAAGTATGCCAGGTAAAACCGAAAAGGAATTGATCAATAATGCCAATGGAAAAATTGATGCTGTTATTTTGGAAATCAATAAATTCTACAAAACTGATTGGATCTCTTATAGAAAAAAGGCAGAGAGCTTAAAATTATCTCCTTTTAAAGATTATAAAGAATTGAAATAAATTTTTAAAATGTATATCTATAACGTTACAATAAATATTGAAGAATCTATCCAAAATAAATGGCTGGAATGGATGCAGGAAAAACATATTCCCAATATGCTGTCAACCGGTAAATTTATTAAAGCTTTGATGACACAGGTAATGGTAAGTGAAGAAATGGGAGGCATAACATATTCTGTTCAATATACCTGCAAATCAAAAGAAACTTTAGAAAAGTACTATCGTGAAGATGATGAAAAATTTCAAAATGAAGCACTTCTGCTTTTCTCAAATAAGTTTGTTGTATTTAGAACCGAGCTTGATGTAATTAATGAATTTAACTGATAATAAGTAAATTAACCCTCGTAAAGAATCATAATAAATTTAAATAAAAAATGACCGTTAGAGCTAAAAAGCACCTCGGACAACACTTTTTAAACGATGAAAATATCGCTAAAAGAATTGCCGATACTTTAACAGAAAATAAATATAATAATGTATTAGAAATCGGTCCTGGCATGGGTGTTTTAACCAAATATTTGCTCGACAAAAAATTTACAACATCAGTCATTGAAATTGATAAAGAATCCATTGAATTTTTAAAAGTTCATTATTTAAATCTATCAGATAGAATTATCAATGATGATTTTTTAAAAATTGATATTTCAAAACTTTTTAATGGAGAACAATTTGCTGTAATTGGGAATTTTCCCTACAATATATCAACGCAGATCGTTTTTAAAACCATTGAGAATAGATCTCAAATACCAGAACTTTGTGGTATGTTCCAAAAAGAAGTTGCACAAAGAATTGCTGAAAAACCCGGAAATAAAATTTACGGTATTACTTCTGTTCTAACTCAGGCTTTTTATGATGTTGAATATTTATTTACGGTACCACCATCAGTTTTTAATCCACCACCAAAAGTAGATTCAGGTGTGATCAGACTTATCCGAAAAGATAATTATACTCTTCCGGTTAATGAGTCATTATTCTTTAAAATTGTTAAAACAGCATTTAACCAAAGAAGAAAAACTTTAAGAAATAGTTTAAAAAGTTTTCAATTAACTGATAAATTAAGAGAAGATGCTATCTTTGCTCTGAGACCTGAACAATTATCTGTTCAACAATTCATTGATTTAACAAAAAGCATAGAAAACGATGGAGTTAGAGATCAATAAAGATTTTATCGAAAAAATAAAGCAACTCATCTTAAGTAAAGATGATGACGCTCTGCTTACTCTTTTGGCCGAAGAACATCCTGCTGATATTGCTGAAATTATCGATCTATTAAATTTAAACGATGCAACCTATTTGTTTAAATTATTAGACAGTGAAAAAACAGCTGAGGCTTTAATGGAAATTGATGAAGATGATCGGGAGAAAATTCTTCAAAATCTTTCTGCTGAAGAAATTGCCGAAGAAATTGACGAACTGGATACCGATGATGCTGCCGATATTATTGCCGAACTACCCAAAGATAGAAAAACTGAAGTTATTTCAGAAATTGAAGATGATGAACATGCTAAAGATATTGTTGAATTATTACAATATAAAGAAGGTACAGCAGGTAGTTTAATGGCTAAAGAATTAGTGAAAGCTAAAGAAACCTGGAAAATACCAACTTGCGTGAGTAGAATGAGAACACAAGCAAGAGAGGTGACCCATGTACATTCAATTTATGTTGTTGACAAAAAGGATATTTTATTAGGTCGTCTATCATTAAAAGACCTACTGGTAGCATCTGATGATGCCTTTGTTTCAGATATTTATATTCCAAAAGTAGATTTTGTTAACGTAAATGACGAAGCCGAAGATGTTGCAAGAATAATGCAGAAATATGATTTGGAAGCCATCCCGGTTGTAAATGATAAAAATCAATTATTAGGCCGGATTACAATCGATGATATTGTAGATTTTATAAAAGAAGAAGCCGAAAAAGATTACCAAATGGCTGCAGGTTTGACTGATGATGTTGAAGCCGATGATACTATCCTACAATTATCAAAAGCTCGTTTACCCTGGCTTATCTTAGGTTTATTTGGCGGTTTGGCAGCAGCAGCTATCATGGGGGGATTTGAGAATGCTTTAAAAAGTTTTCCTATACTATTTTTTTTCACTCCCTTAATTGCCGCAATGGCAGGTAATGTAGGTGTACAATCCTCAGCAATAATTGTTCAAGGTTTAGCAAATGACAACATTAAAGGTAGTATGTGGAAGAGACTGCTAAAAGAAGTAAGTTTAAGCTTGTTCAACGGAGTAATCTTAGCAATATTGGTAATAATTTTTGGTGTGATACAAAATTATGATACAAAAATAAGCATAACACTAGCTTTATCATTAATTGTTGTAATTATTTTCGCGGCATTAATTGGCACTTTTGTACCTTTAATTTTAGATAAAAAAGGTATCGATCCTGCAGTAGCTACCGGGCCATTTATTACTACAAGTAATGATATTTTTGGGATTTTTATTTTTTTCTTTATCGCCAAAGTAATTTTAGGATTTTAAATTTGAACATCCTTTATCTTCTTTCTTTTTTCTTTGAATTTATATCAGGCTAAACTTCTAACTTGATTATTTTCCTTAATTTTGTGTCTTACTTTTTTAAAATATGACTGAAGAAAAAAAATCACTCAATTTTCTAGAGCAAATTATTGAGGAAGACCTGTCAAAAGGATTGGATAGATCAAAACTTCGTTTTAGGTTTCCACCTGAACCAAATGGTTATTTACATATTGGACATGCAGCTTCAATTTGCTTAAATTTTGGTTTAGGCCAAACTTATAACGCTCCGGTTAATTTACGATTTGATGATACAAATCCTACCAAGGAAGAACAGGAATATGTAGATGCTATCAAAAATGATATTCATTGGCTTGGTTTTAAATGGGCTGAAGAATTATACTCGTCTGATTATTTTCAACAATTATATGACTGGGCAATTCTTTTGATCAAAAAAGGAAAAGCTTATGTTGATGATCAAACTTCAGCACAAATTGCCGAACAAAAAGGAACTCCAACTAAAGACGGAATTAATAGTCCGTTTAGAGATAGAAGCACAGAAGAAAATTTAGCGCTTTTTGAAAAAATGAAAAATGGAGAATTTGATGAAGGATCTCATGTTTTACGTGCAAAAATCAGCATGAGTGCTACCAATATGTTAATGCGTGATCCGATAATTTATAGAGTCTTAAAAAAATCGCACCACCGTACAGGTAATGATTGGAATATTTATCCAATGTATGATTGGACACATGGTGAATCAGATTATATTGAACAAATATCTCATTCAATTTGCACATTAGAGTTTAAACATCATCGCGAATTATACAACTGGTTTTTAAAACAGGTCTATGATGGAGAAAATCTCAAACCAAAACAGCGCGAATTTGCTCGTCGTAATTTGAGTTATACTGTAATGAGTAAACGTAAATTATTACAATTGGTTGAAGAAGGCTTAGTGAAAGGATGGGATGATCCGCGAATGCCAACCATATCAGGCTTACGCCGAAGGGG
>JAOZVI010000032.1 GCA_029938265.1 Flavobacteriaceae bacterium
CTTTTTTAAATGTATGAGATCTACTCCAACCAATTTCAGACGCTAATTGGCTTACGCCAAACTTTTCATCATCTAAATGATCTAAAATAATTTGTTTTATTTTATCTTTAAAAGTATTCTCCATTAAAATAAATTGTAACTAAAGTTACAAAAAATTTATTAATGGTACTTTATATCTACTTTTTACACCTTTAAAAATTACTTCTCAAACCTAGTAATTCCATCATTTAACCAGGCTAAATATTCTTCTATATCAGGATTATAAGCTGTATGTTCGTTTAAGTTGTTTCCATTGTGATCTATTAAAACATAATATGGCTGTGCATTAGCCTTGTATTTTTTTATTTGAAAATCACTCCATTTATTACCAATGTATTTGATCTTTTTGCCAGTTATCTCTGAGGTATATTGCTCATTTTTAGGTAATAATCTTTTATCATCTACATATAAGGAAATCAATACTATATCATTGTTTAAAATTTGAAGTACTCTTGGATCAGACCAAACTTTTGATTCCATTTTTCTGCAATTTACACATGCCCAGCCTGTGAAATCTAACAATACCGGCTTATTAACTTTTTTAGCATAAGCCATTCCTATTTCATAATCATGAAAAGATATGATATCATGTGGCCCTAAATATGCTCCTTCCGGAATATCATCATGTGAAGTGCTTTCTCTCCCTCCTAATTTTGTGAATCCTACACCATAGGGTGCCTCACTATAATGCATTGGAGGTGGAAATCCGCTAATCAATTTTAATGGCGCTCCCCAAAGTCCGGGAATCAAATAAATGGTAAATGCTCCAACCAACAATCCTAAACTTAATCTACCTACAGAGATATGATCAAGATCAGAATCATGCGGTAATTTGATCTTTCCAAATAAATATAATGCTAAAGCACCAAAAACGGTGATCCAAATTGCAATAAACACCTCTCTTTCTAACCAATGTGCCTGTAAAACCAGATCGGCATTTGATAAGAATTTAAAAGCCAAAGCCAATTCTAAAAAACCCAAAACGACTTTTACTGTATTTAACCAACCACCCGATTTTGGTAAAGAATTTAACCAACCAGGGAAAGCTGCAAATAAGGCAAATGGTAGTGCTATTGCCAGTGAAAATCCAAACATACTAATTACAGGGGCTATTCCGCCTTGGGCTGCAGCTGCAACCAATGCTGTTCCTACAATAGGTCCGGTACATGAAAATGAAACAATAGCTAAGGCTAGTGCCATAAAAAATATCCCTATTAAACCTCCTTTATCTGCCTGCGAATCTACTTTTGTACCCCAACTACTTGGTAAAATAATCTCAAAAGCTCCCAAAAAGGAAACTGCAAAAACAATTAATAACAAGAAGAAAATAATATTAAACCAAACATTGGTTGATAGTGCATTGAGTGAATCAGCTCCAAAAATTGCAGTGATCACTGTGCCTAATAAAACATATAAAACTATTATTGAAACTCCATAGATAATCGCATTTCTAATTCCAATCGCTTTATTCTTACTTTGTTTTGTAAAAAAACTAACCGTCATTGGTATCATTGGAAAAACACAGGGAGTTAACAAGGCCGCAAAACCTGCAAAAAAGCTTAATATGAAGAGTGTCCAAAGGCTTTTACTCTTTTCTTTCTTTTCCAGATCTTTAACTGCATTTGAATTGGATTCTGATTCTGAGGTTCCCTCCTTCGTGGGAATAACAGTGGTTTGAAGAAAGCTTTTATCTTCTTTCTTCTGGCCCCCTACGTCAAACGATATATCAACATCAGTTGGAGGTAAGCAATTGGTATCATCACAAACCATAAATTCTAAAGCACCTTTTATGGTAATTTTGCTATTGGACAATATCTTAACCCGTTGTTTAAAAACTGCCTGGTCTTCAAAATATTTAATGACCATATCAAAAACCGGATCGTGTTCTTCATGTCCTTCTCCTTCGGTTGTTTTTCCAACTAATTCAAAATCTTTTTTTACTACTTCAAATTTAAAAGATGTAGGAATTGGTCGAATTGGTGCTTCCGGAATATTTTGTGAATATAAATGCCAGCCAGATTCAATATTTGCAGTTATTACCAAATCAAATTCATTTTCTGAAATTTTTTCAACTGATGTGTCCCATTTTACAGGGTCATGAATTTGAGCATTTGTGCTAAAAGTAAATGCAATAATTAAACTAAATACTGCTATAAATTTCTTCATTTTTTTATTTCAATTTTTAAAATATTTTTTGTTTTGTCAGTAATCTTAAAACGATCATCTAACCGATTGTTTATTACCCAAATAATTTCGTTTCCGGTGCAAAGTAACCAAATATTTTCTTTATCTAAAATTGATAACTTTTCATCTTTAAAATATTTGCTTAATTTTTTCTTTCCTTGCATTCCCAAAGGATAAAAATAGTCGCCTGTCTCCCATTTTCTGACAATTAATGGAAATTTTATTTTTTCCTTATCGACAAAAATAATATGATTAGAATCTTTTTTATAAGCGTTTTCGTTCTTTAACAAATATTTATTAGTTTTTTCAATTTGAATTGTAAAACCATTGATTACTGATTCTTTTTGTATCTCAGATATTTCAATTTTTTTTAAACTATCTATTTCCTTTGGGATTTTACTCAATAGCAAATAATTTCTATCTTTAAGCAAACGATGTGTTTTAGAAAAAACTTGTTTTCCTGATTGTGCTGATAACAAATCATAGATATCATCCCATTCGGTAAAACCATAAGTATTTAAAAGCTCAAACAAATAAGCTTTAGGGTTATTTAATGATTTTAAATTTTGAATTTTGAATTTTGAATTTTTCCCATCTGTACTGATGACCTCATCTTTGATCTTTATAATTCTATCAGAAACAATCGTTCTGCTTCCTTGTAAATTATCAATTGTTTGCAAAAAAGAATTTAATAGATTTGGATTGATTTGTTTTAAGACCGGTATTACTTCATGCCTTAATTTATTGCGAAAATATTTTATTTCAGCATTAGATCTGTCTTCTCTCCATTTTAAATTCTGTGCTTTCGCATAATTTTTGATCTCTTCTCTTGAAAAAGATAGAAGTGGGCGAATTTTATTATTATTTATTTGTGGAATTCCTGTTAATCCTTCCAAACCGGTTCCCCGCGTAAAATTGATTAAAAAAGTTTCTAAATTATCATCTGCATGATGGGCGGTAAATAAATAATCATAATGATATTCTTGTATCAATTTTTCAAACCAATCATATCGCAAATCACGCGCTGCCATTTGAATTGAAATATTGTTTTGACTTGCATATACCTTTGTATTAAACCGTTTCACAAAACATTTTTGCTGATACTCCTTTGCCAGATCAATAACAAATTTTTCATCTTTATCAGATTCATTTCCACGTAAGTTAAAATTACAATGAGCGATAGAAAAAGGAAGGTCACTTTTATATAAAAGATCACTTAACACAACACTATCTAATCCTCCGGAAATTGCCACTAATAGTTTTTTATCCTTTAAAAAGGAAAAAGATTTATTGATATGTTGTTGGAATTTTTTTAACAAGTGGCGTTTTTATATTGATTATCTGATTATTCAAAAAGCAAAAGTACATCTTTTAAAAACTTGCCAATACAGAAAAAGAAAAGTTTCTTCCCGGAGCACTTATAGCAGATGCAAACTCTTTATAATGCGTATCAAAAATATTATCAACCGAAAATAGAAAATCAATGTTTCTAGTAACTTTATAGCTTGAATAGAAATTTATTGTAGCCCATGAAGGACTGCCATAATATGCTTCTCTATCAATTATATAGGGGGTTTCTTCAATATTATCAATACCTTCTTCTATATTATAATCTTCAAGTTGTTTTCTTCCATTAAATTTTAAATCCAATCCTGATTCAAATTTATTTCTTGTATAATATATTTCAAAACTTCCAAAAATTGGTGGAATTGAAGAAAGGGGCTCTTTCGTATCATAAGTATTTCCATTGGTAGTGGTTAATGTGCCAAGTGCACTAAATGATCTTGTTATTTTTCCCTTAAAAAGAAAGGTGCCTCCGGCTATATATGCTGTTTTTTTATTGACATTTGCAACCAGGTCAACTTCTTCTCCATCATAAATTAAAGTAGAGCTTCCGTTGAGAATAAAAGGAGCTCTATAAATATAATTATCCAATAAAGTATAGTACGTTGTAAAGCTTAATAAATAATTTTTATTTTTAAAATACTTCATAACACCAAACTCTGCATTGTAAGCAAATTCTGGTTTTAGATCTACATTAGGAACCGTTAAAACACCTCTTTTTTCTCTAACTTTACCGATGTCATCAATATTAGGAGAACGAAATCCTGAAGATAATACACTATTTATTTGCCAGTTCTTATTAGGTTTATAAGCATAGCCAATAGTTGCTGTTACTGAAGTGTTTTTTAAATGGATATTACTATCGGGTAAAGTAATATAAGTAGTGTCAATCCATTTTGCATTTAAAATAGTATTGGTTAATCTAATACCGGTATTTAATGTAGATTTTTTTGAAAGATCTTGACGATAATCTATATATCCTGCTGAGCTTAAATAATCACTTCCTCCATCAGGATAACGTGTTTGAACTACATAAGTATCTGAAATACCAATAATATTATTTCCGCTAACATCTAAAACCTCTCCTTTTGAAGTTGATTTTACAGAATTATAAGCTACTTCAAATCCATATCCTAAATTTCTTTCTTTTCTTAAGGGTATTGTAAAATCGCCATTTAAACTATAAACCTTTACATTTTCAAAATTTGATGATCGATTTAAACTTTCAAATTTCCTGTCAATTCTCGATTCATCAATATCCTGATAGGCTAATGTAATCGTTCCTTCATCCAACCAATTGTAATTGGGTTTTATTAATAATTGGGTAGATAATAGGAAACGATTTTGAGGGCCGTAGTACCATTCGGCATATTTTAGTTTACCTTCGTCCATCTCAGTAAGCTTATCAAATCTGGGAATATTTGATGAGGTGCTATATTGTAAATTAAACATCAACTCAGCCTTTTTATTTAAAGGAATAAATAGTTTTTGTAAAAAGTCTAGCTGATTAAATCCTGTATTTCTTTGGATATCCGGATCAGAATTCTCTATCGGGTCCGGGTTGTAAAAACTATCGGTATTATTAGAGTAAAAATACTGTTTTCCCCATTCATCAAATCCATGTTTTCTAAATTTACCCATTTTAAGGTCACCAAAATTACTATAAGAAAGCGCTGTAAAAGAAGCCCATTTTTTAAATTGTAATTCTATGCCTCCATGAAGTGAAACTTCATCATTCACCGTGCTGTAACGTGATAAAAAATCAGTGTTTATCTGATTTTTATCGCTTGTACGTGGTTTTCGAGTGTAATAATGAATTACACCTCCTAAAGCATCGGAACCGTATATTACTGACGACGGGCCAAAAATTACCTCAGTTCTATCTAAAAGATTTGGTGAAACTGTAATTGCATTTTGTAAATGCCCCTTACGATAAATGGCATTATTCATTCTTACCCCATCTACAACCAATAATACACGATTTGCTTCCATTCCTCTCAAAACAGGACTACCACCACCAAATTGTGTTTTTTGTATTTTAACGCCTGGTATATTTGATAGCATATCAGCCGACGTTTGCGGCATTGAAGTTTGAATGGCTTTACTTGAAAACACCGCAACTTGTTCTGCTATACGAGCTCTACTCTCTTTTCCTTTAGTAGCAGATAAAAACACTTCTTCTAAAATTTCAGATTTATTTAATAGAAATATTTTTTTATCATTATCAACAATTTGTTTTTTTAATAGTTCTAACTCAACATAAGAAACATGTGTTATCGTTAAAATATCCATCATTGAAAAATGAGAAAGATCAATCATTCCGTTTTTATCTGAAATTACTCTTAAACTATTATCTTCATTAGAAATAGAAACATTAGAAATAGGAAATTGCGAATCTTTATCAAAAACAATACAATTTTGTGCAAAAGAAAAATGTCCAAAAAGGACAATAAAAAACAAAATAACATTTTTCATTTATTTGTAAATATCTTTTAAAACTGATAATGATTTAGGTCTTTTAAACCCAGGTAAATGTAATTCATAATATGAAATTAAAAACTCTAAAATCATTTGACGTGATTTTGCATTAAATTTCAATTTCTCTAATACATCAAAATTTGTGCCGATTAAGGTTTTTAAAGTATTTAAATTTTCTCCAAATATATAATTATACATAGGTTTCAAATCTGTAAACACTCCCTCCTCTAAATTAAAATAACGAGATTCTTTTTTTATGATTTTAGGATAAAACCCCAAATGCTTGGTTAAATTCAATAAGAATAACAGATGAAAATTAACTGTATGATGATGTGTGTCTAGCCATTGTAATGTAGTATTCAAATAATTAAAAAGAGATAAATTTTCATCTTCTTCACGAATGGCACTCGATAATACTTCTGACAAAAAAATTACAATGGTTTGTTTGATAATATTATTTGGAATTGAAGTATAAAAAAACGAGATCCTGGCTTCACGAATAGAATTTAAATTCCCTTTATTATTATGATTGGCCGTTATTTCTAGTAATGTTAACGGTTGAAAATATGCCACTTTTAATTTATTGCTCTTAGATTTAAAAATACGTTTTAGCATATAGGTTTTTATACCCATTTCAGTATAGCATTTCACTATTAGATCGGCATCAGCATATTTAATTGATGTTAATACAATTGCTTTGGTTTTTTCGAGCATTTTTAATTGATAATTGCAATTTTTGTCATTGCTGTTTCTGATTTATCAGGACTGGTCAAAAAAACAATATATACACCTGAAGCAACTTTTCTTCCTGCTAAATTTGTTTTATTCCAAACTATTTTACCTCCAT
Source organism: Flavobacteriaceae bacterium (assembly GCA_029938265.1). GTDB lineage: Bacteria > Bacteroidota > Bacteroidia > Flavobacteriales > Flavobacteriaceae > Namhaeicola. The sequence continues at coordinate 6,893 of JAOZVI010000032.1, forward strand.
TAGATCCTTGACTTTCGATAACATTTATTTCAAAAACCAATCTGCCTGCGGTATCTAATATCTTAACATTTGTCCCTCTTGGTAAATGCTCTCCATTTCTGCCATCAATAGTTACCGTTTCATGTTCTTTCTTTACAGGATTTGGGTAAGCATAAACATCTGATAAACTTTCTCCGTAAGGAGCGACGTTATTATTAAAGGCTACAATTCCTTTATCGGTTGCAAAAAACACTTTTCCATTACTGTTATCAATTGATATTTTTAAAATTCTATTTGATGCCAAAGGAGAATTATCTTTATTAAAATTATTAAAGGTTTCTGTTCCTGAAGCATTGGTATTTAACACACCTCCGGTATCTGTTCCAAACCATTTATTGTCGGCTCCGTCAATCGCAATACTATTTATTGGCTGATCTCCTAATAATTTTTTTGGTATTCCGTCATCTTCAATTATTACAGGAGCCGCATCATAAATATCTGAATCAAATATTCCTCCTGCATTATTATAAACCACCATTCCTTTTTTTGTTCCAATCCAGATTCTATTATTTCTATCAACTTTTAGTGTTCTTACATTTGGATCTGGTAAAGAGCCTTTTGAAGCTTCAGTTAACAATGCTTTTTTGTGATTTCCATTTTCGTTAAATACCAAAGCCCCGTTTCTTCTAGATCCTATCCAAATATTATTCGTTTTATCAATAATTAATTCGGTTAAACCGAAAGCCTGATTTGTTATAATTGAGCTAAGATCAAAACTAGTCCAACTGCCGGAATTATTTTGTTTTTTTAATCTATTTGCAACCCATGCATTAGTAGTCCAAAAATTATTCTGGTTATCAAAAGCTGTTCCGTTTATCCTAATACTTGAATGTGGGTCTCCGGCAGGATACAAATCCTCTAAACCACTATTTGAATCATCTAATAAAATACTGGGTTCATCATTTTCTACTATCAAAATTCCACTGTTCCACGAACTGATATAAGCCTTATTTTCTATATTTGGATCTAAAGTAACATGCACCAGATCTATGGCTGGAAAATTATTATTATAAGCTGTGTTTATCCAAACATTCTCTTCGCCTTTAAAATGACTGTAACCAGCTCTTTTGCCTAAAGGAGTAAAAGCTCCATCATATCCTCCGTAAACTACCCATAGATTATTGTTATCTGCGGTTATTGAAAATACATCATTTGAAGTTGGTCCCTGCGGATGAATTTCATTATAATTATTATTTGAAAAAGTTCTTTGTAAAATTCCAAATTCTTTGGTCGCCAAGTATATATTGTCACTTTCAGCGAAAGCAGTGTGCAAAGTAAAGTTATACGATGTTGTTGCTGAAGCTATTAATTTTTGATTGAGGTTGTTATCTAAAACATAGGCTTTATTTAGATTAGTGATCGTTAAAAAATCAGAAGAAGCCTTTAAATTCAGTATTTGATCGGGAAAAGATTTTCTTTGATCTAAAACATTTACAGCAGTAATCTCATAAAGTATATTACTCTTTGAAGTAAAAAGGTGATCATTAAAAACTGATATTGACCTAAAGTTTCCTAATAAATTACCCTCGGGTTGTAACCAGTTATTAAAATCTACTAATTCAGAATTATTGATATCAGCCGAAAATATTCCGGTTTGAGTTGCGGCATATATTCTTTCGTTAAATATGGTTGTTTGATTTACAAAAACAGCGATTGAACCCTGACCGATAAAAAAAGTATCACCAAATTGCAAGGTGTTCAAGTTGTATTCAACAATTCCAAAAGGTGTTGATAAATATAAAATACCATTATTTTCGCTAATATGATTGATCTGTTTTTCGCCGGAAACATCTAATCGTTCAATATCATTAGCAATATTTATGTTTCCATCCTGATCAACAATCTCAATTAAACCGGTATCATAGCCAACAACAAAATTTTGTGTTAACTCACTAAAATAAATAAAAGTTGCCGTTTTTCCGGATAAACCGTGAACCGAAGAAAATTTTTGGATTTCAAGTGTACTTTCATCATATATAAACACAGCATTGTCTGCAGCGGCATAGATCTTCTCTCCAATTTTAGTAAATTCTTTTACATTATTATAAGAGTAATAATCTTCCCATTGATCGCTAAAATCAGTTTGAGAAAACAGTAAAAATCCGATAAAATAAAAAAATATACTTAAGGTTCTTTTTAAACCAATAAATGAGAAAATCGGCATAATTATCTTTTGTTCAAATATATTTATAATTAATGAAACCCAAATAATTAAATTTGAACAAAAAAAGCCCCAAACACGTGAGTGTTTGAGGACTGATTAAAATAGAACAAAATTTACATTCTTTTTCAATTAGTGAATTTTCCCTTTGAGGGGAATTGTTCTAAATTAATGTTTGATTAAAATTTTTAAAAATTTCGTTTTTACTAAAAGTTGCTGGCAAGATCTAAATTAGATTCTGCGATCAACTCTCCTTCTAAAAATAATTTTACAGGATATGTGCCTTTTTCATACTTATATCCATTTCTATCAATAAACATTACAATATCAACATCATTATAATTATAATCGATTACTGTAAAATCAGTATATTTTTTCATTTTATTAGTAGTTTTTGATGTAAAAACACCTTTTGCATTTGCAACTTTTCCTTTAGGATTTTGTAAAACTACATGTGCTTCTTTTTTACCTGGTTCTACATTTTTATTACGCAATAATTTAAAACTAACTTTAATCATATCAGCCTTTTTAGCACTATTGGTCACTGAATATTTTCCTTTATTATTTTTTTTCATTGCTATAACCTGAATATTATTAACATCCAGATTATTATTTTCTTTTTTTGGTAATGCTTTTTTAGAACTACTTACATAGATACCTTCAGCAAGGTCTTTGTTTAAATCTATTTTTTCAATACCCGTTGTTTCCTGGCTTTCCTTTACATTTTTTAATAATTTATTATAGGTTTTATTAAACGAAATAACTTTATTATTGTAATTAATTATATTCGCCCAACCAGCAGCTTCGTTATTAATTATCTCATTTTTAAATTCAGTAATTTTATTTTTTTCTGATAAAAATCTGGCTGTCATATTAGAATCTTTAGTTGATGCCTCTTCAAACTTTTCTTCTAAAACTATCAATTTATCAATAACTTTCTCCTTTTGATCATCAATATAATTTTCAGCTTTATTATCAGACCTCCTGGTTATTGTTTTTACCTGTTTATATTCTACTTGCTTGCTGTTTAATGCCAGTTCTTTATTTTCCTCGTTTGATTTATTTGTATTTACGACTACAATATCGTTACTGGCAATTTCTTGTTTTTGTTTACTGATAGCAAGATCTTTATTAATCCCATCAGAATTACTGGAAATAACATCAATAGATTTATCGCTATAAACTATTGGTTTTTGAGTATTATTAACCGTTAATGCCTTCTCTTTTTTAAGAGATTTAATTATTTCAGTTTCAACTTGTTTTTTATTATTATCAATCTTTACATCATTTTTAGTATTAATTACCAGACTATTATTTGTTTTTTCATATATATCATGATTAATTACCACTTGCTTGTTTGTAATAATAAACTCAGTTCTACGATTCTTTTGATGTGCTTCTCTACTACAATCAACACCATCTACACATTTATTGATCAATTTTTCTTCTCCATAACCTTTACCAATAATTCTATTTGCATCAATTCCTTTTGAAATAATATAATCAACTGTTGCTTTCGCTCTTCTTTGTGATAATAGTTTATTATAGGAGTGGCTACCTCTAGAATCAGTATAAGCTGCTGCTTCAATTTTAATATTGGTATTGTCTTTCATTATTTTAACGATCTTGTCTAATTCCGGTAGATCACTACGTCGAATATTTGCTTTGTCAAATCCAAAATGAATTGCATTTATATTAGCGATCTTAACATGATCTTTTTTTGCTATTTCAGTTTTGTATTCTATAACTTCGTTGTATAACCTTGTTAGATTCATATTAGTCTGAAGTGAACGGTGATAATTTTGTTCTAGAATTTCAATCTGTTTAACTTCTTTCTTATAATCATCGTTTGTTGCTGATAATTTGTATTCATTGCTACATGCTACATTAAATTTATATGCGCCATCATCAGAAGTGGTCGCCGATTGTATCAAAGCCCCATTTAGATCTAAAAGATCAATTGTTGCCCCTTTTAATAATTCTTGTGACTCTTTATCTTTAACAAAACCTTCAACTGTAATATAACAATCTTCAGCTAATTTCTCTTTTTTTAAGGTAAATGAATATAAGTCATTATTGTTTTCTCCTTGTAATCTATTAGAAGTAAAAAATCCTCTATTGGTTTCCTGATTAATTATATAAGCAAAATCATCATTAATACTATTTATTGGTGATTCTAAATGATGAACTTCTGTAATGTTATTATTTACAATTTCAGTTGCAAATATGTCTAAATTTCCTTTTCCCTGATGACCATCAGATGAAAAGTATAAAATATTATTCTTTGATAGAAAAGGTGTCGTTTCTTCACCTGAGGTATTAATCTGTTTCCCTAGATTTAAAGGTATTCCAAAAGATCCATCCATTTTAATGTCTACAACAAAAATATCAGTCTTTCCCATAGAAGGAAGTCGGTCTGAAACAAAATACAATTTTGTGTTATTTTCGTTAAGCGTTGGAAATCCAGTAGAGTATTTATCATTATTGAACGATAATTTTTCAATATTGGTCCAATTACCTTCCAGGTCAACATCAGCCTTATATAATTCTAGTCGTTTATTTTTAGGTAATTCCTGCTTTGAAGATTTTCTTACATATTTATTTCTACTAAAATAAACTGTTTTCAAATCTTTGGCATAAGCAATACCTGTAGTATTGAACTTATTATTCTCTTTATTGGTTACCGGTTTAACATTTAATATCTCTCCGTTAAAATCAATATCTCCAATAAATAGTTCTTTACGAGGATTATGATTCTTCCTATTTGATGAATTTGCATTTGCTTCAGATGTAAATACTAATTTTTCATCATCTAACATTGCAACCGCATAATCAGAATTTTCTTTATTAATTTCTAAAAACTTAATCTGGTATGAACTATCAGACTCTTGAGCCGACAAGTACAAAATGTTTCCCAAAAACAAAACAAATAAAACAATTTTTTTCATGGTGTATAAATTAAACAGTAATGGTTATATCTTAATTTTTTGTAAAAAATACTTTTTTTGTTACACTTTATTGGGGGAATAAAAGTTGTTAACAGTGTGTTAATAACGTTTAATTTTATAATTAATTATATAAAACCCTATTTTTCTGAAGTTAATCTTTGTGTAAACAAAAAAGTCCGAGACTTAACTCGGACTTTAATTATTAAATATAAGGTAAAATATCTTCTTTTTCTGTTTATCTTATTTCTATAGTTTATTATTCTATTTAACTGAATATCATATTTTTATAGTTTTATAATATAGTTAACAGATAAAGAAATAAAGTTTATTTAGTTTCCTCTGTTTGAGGTACTTTTACTTCAACTTCACTTTTTGTATTTGTAGAATCCTTTTCATTTAAATTTTCAATAATAACATCAGTAATATCTAACGTTTCTTTACCATAGAGTACTGTTCTTGTTTGTTTTGAGGTTCCTAAAATAAATGAATAATTCTTTTTTTGAGCATATTCTTTGATATAATCTCCAATTTCTTCATTTATAACATCAATCATTTTGTTTCCTTCTTGTTGAAATTGCTGTTGCACCATTTGCTGGCGTTGTTGGATCATTTGTTGCTCTTGCATCAATTCCTGTTCTTTTTGAGCTCGGTCAGCATTTGATAATTTTGACATGTTTTTCTGATAATCTTGTACTTTTGCCTGAAACTGTGCCCCAAGTTGCTCAATTTCTTTTCCAATCTCTTCAGATTTAATCCTCATTTCTTCTTCTGCTACTTTAGAGCCTTTGTATTCTTTTAAAACTTTTTCAACATCAACATAAGCAATTTTAGATTCATTACATGAAGTCAATATCATAAAAAAAATAAATACCACTAATAATTTTTTCATTTTTTAATTATTTTAAATTAGATCGGCAAATGTATAAAATGTATTTTGTATAAATCAAAATAATTTACTTTGATATAAAAAAAATTACATTTTTCTATTATAAAATATATTTATAGTATTTCAAAAATATATCTATATAATTTATAGATAGTTGGTTAAATAATTACTCTCTAAGACGGTTTAATTACTTTAAAAGAGCTATATATCTTTAGAATTGTTAAAGCTTCTTAAAACGCTTTAAAATAGCTATTTTGAGTTTTTTAACAGATAAATTAAAGATGAGTATTCAAAATTACTTTTCGCCTTTAAATTGGATTGGAAACCTATCCAAACAGCTTTTATAAAATTTGTTTTATTATTTTTATTATTTTCGGAAAGTAAACTTACATAGTAAGCATCAAATTTCATTGGTAGTATTTTAACCACCTCCATATTTTCTTTTGCAAATAATAATCGTATTGATCTTTTTGAGAAATGCCAAAGATGTCTTGGTACATCAAAAGCCGCCCAAAATTTTCCATAATAATTTGCATCAAAACTTTTGTAATTTGGAACCGCTATAATAATTGTTCCGTTTGGTTTTATTAATTTTTTTAAATTTAAAATATATTCCTCTAAATTTGGTACGTGTTCTAAAACATGCCAAAGAGAAATTATATCAAATTTTTTATTATTGTTTTGAGAGATCAAAGCATCAATATTTTTAAATATATTAACATTTGAATCAATGAGTTTAGATGAGGTAAAGTTTCTAGCCTTTTTGTTTGGTTCAATACCGCTAACTTTCCAACCGGCATTCCTACAGGCCACCAAAAAATCTCCAGTGCCACAACCAATATCTAAAATAGTTTTCTGATCTGTTTTAAATGAATTGATTAAAACTATCTTTTGTTTAATGGTATAATTTTTTACCAATTGATAGACTTTATCCATCAAAGATTGCTTTGCATCAGTATGGGAAATATATTCCTCACTCTGGTAATATTTATCTAGATCATTTAATGCTGGCCTTGGAGATGTAACTAATAATTCAGATTTTTCATCTCTTAAAATTGAAAACATTTTATTAGAAACAGTATGATCTTTACACTCTAAAAAAGGGTTTAAATTATTATTATCCAAAGGAGATCTATTAATATTAATCATTATGATTACTTGTGTTTATTGCTTAAATACTTTTTGTTCCACGTGAAACAATACTTTTTACTTTATCCTTATTACTTTAACTTTTAATATATTTTATCTACCCATATAAACTAAAAGTACTGATATATCACTAGGTGAAACACCTGATATTCTAGCAGCCTGTGATATTGTAATAGGTTGAATTTTGGTCAATTTTTCTCTGGCCTCAAATGATATTGATTTGATTTTTTGGTAATCAAAATTTTCGGGTATCGAAATATTTTCTAAACGATTTAATTTATTGGCATTGTTTTTTTCTTTATTGATATAGCCAGAATATTTTACGTGGATATCGGTTTGTTCTATAATTTCATTATCAATATCATTATCAATAATAAACTGCTCTACTTTTGGAAATTTTCTAATATCATTAAAATCTAATTGTGGCCGTGCAGCTATCTTAAACATTTTCATTGATTGTTTGATTGGTGCCGAATCTTTTAATTTTAAAATAGGATTAACCTCTTCTGGTTTAATACTTGTTTTTTGTAAAAAATCAATGAATAGATCTGTTTTCTTTTGCTTGATCTTAACTCTATCTAATCGTTCTTTAGAAGCCAAACCAATAGCATAACTCATTGGTGTTAATCTAAGATCAGCATTATCCTGACGCAACAAAGTGCGGTATTCAGCACGAGATGTAAACATTCTATAAGGTTCGTCAGTTCCTTTGGTAATAAGATCATCAATTAAAACACCGATATAAGCTTCGTCTCTTTTTAAAATAAAGGGATCTTTATTATTTATTTTTAGTACTGTATTAATCCCTGCCATCAATCCTTGAGCAGCAGCTTCTTCATAACCTGTAGTTCCGTTTATTTGACCGGCAAAGTATAAATTTTTAATTCGCTTTGTTTCTAAAGTATGTTTAAGTTGTGTTGGAGGAAAATAATCATACTCTATTGCATAACCGTATCGTAAGATCTTTACATTTTCAAATCCTGATATTTGTTTTAATGCTCTAAATTGTACTCCATCCGGTAAGGAAGTAGAAAATCCATTTACGTAATATTCACTTGTTCTCCACCCTTCTGGTTCAATAAAAAGTTGGTGTCTTTCTTTGGTTGAAAATCTATCTATTTTATCTTCTATAGACGGGCAATACCTTGGTCCAATTCCCTGTATCCTTCCTGCATACATTGGAGAATCATCAAACCCTTCCCTAAGTGTATCATGAACATCTAATGATGTATAGGTCATATAACAAGATCTTTGCTTTGTCAACTTTTTAGTTAGATTGGAAAAAGAAAATTTCTCTATTATCTTATCCCCGGGTTGTTCAATCATTTTTGAAAAATCCAATGAATTTCCGTCAACTCTTGGGGGTGTACCTGTTTTCATTCTTCCTGCTTCAAATCCAATTTTAACTAGGTCTTCTGTTATTCCTTTTGATGCAACTTCTCCCGCTCTTCCTCCTCCAAAAGTTTTAGTTCCAATATGGATTTTACCATTTAAAAAAGTGCCTGCTGTAATAATTACAGACTTAGTAAAAATTTTAATTCCTAATATGGTTTTAACACCGATAATTTTATCCCCTTCAAATAGCAATCCATTTACTGAATCTTGATATAAATCAAGCTTAATAATATTCTCCAACTGATAACGCCATTCTTCTGAAAATGCCATTCGATCACTCTGTGCTCTCGGACTCCACATTGCAGGACCTTTTGATTTATTAAGCATCTTAAATTGTATGGCTGTCTTATCTGTAACAATTGCACTATAACCGCCTAGGGCATCTATTTCCCGTATTATCTGACCTTTGGCAATACCACCCATTGCAGGATTACAACTCATTTGCGCAATATTTTGCAAACTCATGGTAATCAATAATGTTTGAGCACCCAAATTTGCAGCTGCTGCCGCTGCTTCACTTCCTGCATGACCTCCTCCAACAACTATAACATCATATGTAGTATTATTAAAACTCATTTTAAATATATTTAATGTTCCACGTGGAACAAAATTTTGAAGTATTAAAAAGTGCGCAAAGATAAGTAATAATCCTCTTTTGAGCGCATTTCATTTATCTCACTTTTTAATTTGTCCTTATAACCACAGTAATGTAAGATGCCATGAACCATCACTCTATGTAATTCATCAAGAAAAGGAATACTTAATTCTTTAGCATTTTCTTCTACTCTTTCTACAGATATGTAAATATCACCTGAAATGATATCACCTTCTGTATAATCAAAACTAATTATATCTGTTAATGTATTGTGTTTTAGATATTTAATGTTTTTTTTTAATAAGTATTTATCATCACAAAAAATGTAATTCACATCTCCTAAAACAAAACTTTCATTTTTAATTACAGAAAGTATCCAAGCAGAAATATTATTTTTTTGTTTTAATTCAAACGTAGTTTCAGTAAAGAAGTTGATCATAATTAATTTTCTTTAAAATATTCTTTGACTTTTTGTTGATAATATGGTGTTAAAGGAATTGTTTTACGTATTAAGATCTCATCCTGATTAAAAAATAAATTCTTTGAATTTATATGATCAATGTTTCTTTGTTGATATATTTCTTTGTTTGTCTTAGATTTTCTTTTTTTCTCTCTTCCTTTGTCAAAACTGGCTTTCTCCAACTTTAAAAGCTCATGATTTAATTGTTGCATTTTGTTAATAGTTTGTTTATTAAGTCCTTTTTCTAATAAAAGTTTTTCCAATTCTTCCATTTGTTTTTCAGCCTTTTTACCAGAATCTCCAAGATTTCCTTCTTTTTTAATCAAACTTTGTAAAGCTTTTCTTAATTGATATTGTTCTTTGTATATCTGGTATTGCTCTCCACTCATCTGCTCTGAAGGTTTTTTACCTGATTTGTTTCCCGGCATTTGATCACCTTGCATTTTTTTTAATAAATCACTTTGTTTTTTAATAATGTCAGGTAAACTAATACTCTCTCCTTTTTTACCTTTACCTTGCCCGGTACTATTTTTTTGGTTTTGTAAACTTTGTAAAATATTACTGAGAAGATCAGCTAAACTATTAGCTGCTGTCATGGTATAATGCTGATTTGTTTTCCCTTGTTTGATTCTGTTTTCTGAAATATTCTCTAATGACTTATCAATATTGTAATGCGCATTGGTCAGATCATTTTGAATTCTTGAAGTCAATCGTACTAATCGTAAAGACAACGTATATAAACTATCATCAATATGCTCAAAATACTCTTTTAAAACTTGTTGTTTTATTAGTTTTTTAGAAAAATCTGCCGTGGACATAGCATTTTCATCAAACGTTAACATTAATGCTTCCTGATCAAATGAAAATATAAGCAAATTATCTAATACCTGTTGCAGATCTTCAATATTTTCATCAATACTTTCCATCTCCATTTGTTGCATTGCACTGTTCATTTTATTACTTAATTTCTTCATTTTTTTTGCTGCAGATTTTTGATTTTTTACAGCATTTGATTTAGAATTTGAATTATTGGTGTTTTCATTATTTATCAAATTTTCTTTTGCATGTTCCATCTCTTTCTCGATTTGTTTTTCTTCATTTTTAGATTCTGGAAAAGACATTGGTTGCTTTAGATTTTTATTCTGTTTATTTAATTCGTTGAAATCTTTTTGAATAGAATCAAATTGATTATTCAATTCGTTTTGATTTTTTGAATTATTCTTTTCATTATTATTGGATAAATTTAACTGTTCTTTTGATAGTTTTTCTAAATTTTTACCAATCTCTATAAACTTCTTTTCAACATAAAATCGTTTTGTTAGTTCTAAAATCCTTTCTAATGATCGATTTTGTTGCTTATTTTGTTCAGTAAGTTTATCTAATTTATCAATCAAGCCTTCCTTTTTTAGCTTTTCGGCTAATTTTTCTAATTCATCTAATAACTTTTGTTGCTTATCTATTTCTTTAAGTTCTTCTAAACGTTTTTTCAACGCATCCTTTTTATCGTTTAAAATCTCATCTTTTTCATCAATATCTAATTCTTGCAAATTTTGGAGAATTTTATCAGCATTTTGTTTTAACATTTGCTGATATTTTTTTTGGCGTTCCAGATATTGATTGAGGTCTTTTTTATCATTCCAGCCGATTTCATCTTTATTCTTTAGTTTGTTATTGAAGTCTTCAAGCATTTTATTAAGATCTTCTCTCTTTTGACTTGTGCTATTCATTTCATCAAAATTATTCTGTTGTTCCTTTAATAATTCTTCTGTTATTTGTTGTTTCGTTTTTTGATTATAATAAAATAATTTAGATTTAACTGATTTACTTCCATGTACAGCATCATTGTCAAATACTTCAAAAAATAACTCATAGGTTTTATTTTCTAGTAAATTAATTCCATCGGGGAAAACATAAAAAAACTGTTCAAAAGTAGTTTTTTGAATATCTATAATTTGTTTTTGATATTGGTTTGTTCCTAGTTCTTTATAAACAACTAATAGTTTCTTTAAACCATAATCATCGCTAACCTGTCCGACAAAATGGGCTGAACCTCTTGTAATGGAATCAATATCCGTTTTAATTTTTATTTGAGGATATTCATCTTTAATCGTATTAATTTGATATTTTAATCTTTCATAATCTTTTAAATCTTTATTAGATGATGAAATTTGATAAGCAATTTTTTTATCTATTTTCTTTGAATAAGTAAATAAATCTTTCTCCTTTTTTTGAAAAGAATCTTTATGGCTTTTTATTAAAAATTTTACATTATCTGTTGATCTGGTTTTTAAATTCCATGTAATAAATGTCCCTTCAGGTACAGTTGTATTACCTGTATTCTTAATATTAAGATCATTTTTTTTGATATAATCAGGATAATTTAATTGCATTTCAAAATCCTGAATATTAGGCGTTTTAATAACTTCAATTTGATAAACTGGTGATTTTATTTCGTTAGCTTCTATATAAAAAATAATAGGTTTATCTATACGATCAAATTTATAGGTGAAATTATTTAATTCATTATTTTTTAAAAGGTAATACTTGTCTTCTAAGACAATTTTAACTTGTTGGGGAACAATTTCGCCAATAGTTTTAATATTAAGTTCAAAGGATTTCCCTTCAATTACTTTAAGATTATCGTTAATAACTTGAAAATAAAAAGGAGCCGGTGGTTGGTAAGGAGTCTTGTAATGTACAACCCGGTCTAAACTCTTGGTAAAAACTGAATTATTTCCTGTTAAAAAAGTGAATAACCATATCAGTAAAGGCAGACTTAAATACTTGATATACTTTTTGTTGGATTTAAAATCTATTGCTTTTTTAAAAGGAATGGGTTGTATCTCAGTTGATTTTTGTTCTATACTTGCCAATAGTAATTCTGATTGATCTTTTTCGTCATGTAATTGTAAAATATTAAGGAGTTTATCATTTACCTCAGTAAAATGTTTTCCAATAATATTTGATGCTTGTTTTAAAGATATTCCTTTTTTTAATCCAACAAGTTTTGAAATTGGAATAAAAATGAATTTTTTCAATAAAACTAATTCCACTACAATAAATAACCAAAATAAAATAGTTCGATAGATTGGTTTTAACCATAAAAAATACTCGATAAAAAGAGTAAAAATAAAATATAATAAACCAAATGAAATAAATAAAATACTTCCTTTTATGATCTCGTTTGTATAATATTTTTTTATAAAATCTTGAAGTTTTTGTTGTATGATTTTAAAATTGCTCAATAGAAATATATTTTCTTTTGTAAAAATACAAATATTGATTTAACTGATTACGAAAACCAGGAATGAAAACTATATTCAAGGTTTTATATTGATTGTAATCCTAAACATCAATCTATTAATGGGGTGGCTGGCGGTCACCCCATGAATTTATACTTTTTTCGCCTGTTTAGTGATTAAATATTATATTATTTGTTTTCATAATTGTATTTTCTTAATCTTTTAAAGACTGGTTTTCAACATTTATTATTACTTTTATCTTATCTTACTTTTTACAATTGTAATTCAATGTTGAAATCCCAAATTAAATTATAAAATAATTGAAGGAAAAATGATAATTCTGAAAATTTTTTCACATTAAAAAATCTTAAAATGAAAGTAATAAAAATAGTATTCTTTTTTTTATTTGTAGTTGTTAATGTTACGGCTCAACAAAAATTTCACAAAATAAGCAAGGAGAAATTAAATGCTTTACTTATTAAAAAATCATCTGAAAATTTAACGGTAACCGAACG
>JAOZVI010000136.1 GCA_029938265.1 Flavobacteriaceae bacterium
TTTTTGTTTTATCTTTAGCCCATAAATATACATTTTTTTTTTTTTTTTAAAATTCAATTTAAACAAATATTATTTTTTTAAACGTCATGGCCAAAGTTGGAATTATCATGGGAAGTGATTCGGATTTACCGATTATGCAAGAAGCAATTAAAATATTGCAAAGTTTTGATATTGAAACCGAAGTAGATATTGTTTCGGCCCACCGAACCCCAGAAAAACTATTTAATTATGCAAAAAATGCTCATTTAGGCGGAATTAATGTGATTATAGCAGGTGCCGGTGGTGCAGCACATCTACCCGGTATGGTTGCATCTATGAGTCCGCTACCCGTAATTGGGGTTCCTGTTAAATCAAGAAATTCTATTGATGGCTGGGATTCTGTTTTATCTATTTTACAAATGCCCAGCGGAGTTCCTGTTGCAACAGTAGCTCTAGATGGTGCTAAAAATGCCGGAATTTTAGCAGCTCAAATTATTGGTCAGGCTGATGAAATAGTTCAACAAAAAGTTATTGATTTTAAGAATAAATTAAAAGATAAAGTTATTATTGCAGCAGAGAAATTAAAAAAGTAGATTAATTCAGAATCAAGCCTTACCCAAAAGTCAAATTTGAAACTCTTTAAAAGTTTAAGTACAGACCTCTTTATAAGAATTGATATGTACCGCAATTAAAAAAAAATATTAATGAATAACCCATTATTACAAGAATTCAATACCAAATATACAACTGCACCTTTTTCAAAAATTAAAAATCATCATTTTGAGCCTGCTTTTATTAAAGGGATCAAATTGGCTAAGGAAGAAATTGATTTGATCGTAAATAATCAAGAAGAACCTACTTTTGAAAACACACTTGAAGCATTAGAATTTTCCGGTCAGAAACTTGATAGGACCTCAAGTGTTTTTTTCAATATCAATTCCTCAGAAACCAATGATGAAATTCAAAAAATTGCACAAATAGTCTCACCTCTTTTATCAATATTTTCAAATGATATCCTATTAAATGAAAAACTTTTTAAAAAAGTAAAATTTGTATTTGATAAAAGGAAATCTATTCCACTAAACCCTGAACAACAAATGCTCTTAGAGAAAAAGTATAAGAGTTTTGTTAGAAATGGTGCAAATTTAAATGATAAGGATAAAGAAATATTAAGAGAAATTGATAAAAATCTCGCTAAATTAAGTCTGCAATTTGGCGAGAATGTTTTGGCAGAAACCAATGCATTTGAACTTATAATTACCGATAAAAAGCAGCTAAAAGGTTTACCTGAAGGTACTGTTGAAGCGGCTAAAATGTTAGCCAATGAAAAAGGTAAACAGGGTTGGTTATTTACATTAGATTATCCGAGTTATATTCCTTTTATAACTTATACTGATAATAGGAAATTAAGAGAAAAAATGTTAAAAGCCTTTGGCGCCAAAGGCTTCCGAGATAACAAAAACAATAATCAAAAAATTGTACTTGAAATTGTTAAACTCCGCTATCAACGTGCTAAATTATTGGGTTATAAAAACCATGCTTATTTTGTTTTAGAAGAAAGAATGGCTGAAACTCCTGAAAAAGTAAATGCTTTCTTAAGTGAACTAATGGAAAAAGCAAAACCTGCTGCAAAAAAAGATTTTAAAAAAGTTAAAGATCTTGCTAAAAAAGATTGCATCGGAAAAATACAAAAATGGGATAGTACTTATTATTCTGAAAAATTAAAAAAAGAACTCTTTGATCTGGATGAAGAGCAGCTAAAACCATATTTTAAACTTAAAAATGTAATTGGTGGTGTTTTTACAATTGCAGGCAAATTGTATGATCTCAAATTTGAAGAAATATTTGATATTGACAAATATCACAAAGATGTTAAAACCTACAAAGTAACTGATAATAATGATAAATTTATTGCTATTTTTTATGCTGATTTCTTTCCCCGAAAGGGAAAAAGAAATGGTGCCTGGATGACCTCTTATAAAGATCAGTGGATACAAGATAAAGAAAATTCAAGACCACACATTTCTATAGTTTGTAATTTTACAAAACCAACTAAAACAAAACCTTCTCTACTAACTTTTAATGAGGTAACAACCTTATTTCATGAGTTTGGACATGCTTTACACGGCATGTTGGCTAATACTACTTATCCAAGTTTATCGGGTACACATGTTTATTGGGACTTTGTTGAATTACCCAGTCAGATTTTTGAAAACTGGTGTTATGAAAAAGATGCTTTAGATCTATTTGCTAAACACTACAAAACCGGTGAAATAATTCCATCCGATATGGTTCAAAAAATTAAAGATTCTTCTAACTTTTTAGAAGGAATGGCAACTTTACGACAATTGAGTTTAGGATTGTTGGATATGGGCTGGCATGCTGGTAAGTCGCCAGAAGGAATAAAAAATGTGAAAGACTTTGAGCTCAAGGCTTTTGCCGATACTCAATTATTTCCAGATATTGCAGAAAATTGTATGAGCACTGAATTTTCACATATCTTTCAAGGAGGCTATTCATCAGGTTATTACAGTTACAAATGGGCCGAAGTTTTAGATGCTGATGCTTTTGAGGCTTTTAAAGAAAATGGTATTTTTGATAAAGAAACTGCTACAAAATTTAAAGAAAATATTCTACATAAAGGTGGAACCCAAAAACCTATGAAACTCTATAAACAATTTAGAGGAAAAGAACCAAATGTTGATGCTTTATTGAAAAGAGCAGGACTTTTAAAACAAAATTCACAGTCAAAATAAATCTTATGAAAAATTTCTTTACCCTTTTAGCAATATATTTATTTATCATTTCCTCTTTGCAAGCTCAAAATAAAGAAAGTCCTTTTAGTAATTATGAATCCTCAAAAAAGGAAATAGCAAACATGATGCTTCAACAGTCAAAAGATTGGAGCAATGGCGATATTGAAAGTTTTATGGAGGGTTATATTAAATCTGATGATCTTAAATTTGTTGGAAGTAAAGGTATTACCCACGGATGGAAACAAACACTTGAGAATTATAAAAAAAGTTACCCTGGCAAAGAACATATGGGAATTCTAACTTTTAATTTATTAGAATTTGATCAATTAGCCAAGGATGTATTTTTGGTAATTGGTGAGTTTCATTTAAAAAGAACCGTTGGTGATGCCAATGGAATGTTTTCCATTATTTTAAAACAGATAGACAGTAAATGGAGAATTATTGCTGATCATTCATCATAGAAAATGTGAAAAGAAAATCAAAAGAAATACATTTACAGCATCCGGAAAAATTTAAAACTCTATTATTGAATTGGGTACAACAATTTGATGTTTTTATTTGGCTGGATAATAATGATTATCAACAAAAATACAGTTCCTATGATGCAATTTTAGCTATTGATGTAAATAAGGACATCTCCTGTGATTGCAAAGATGCTTTCAACAAATTAAAAACTTTTCGCAAAGATATTGATGATTATGTTTTTGGATATTTCGGATATGATTTAAAAAATGATATAGAAAACTTGCAATCAGATAATTATGATAGATTAGAGTTTTCAGATATGTTTTTTTTTCAACCAAAAAAAATATTTTTTTTAAAAGATAATACACTAAAGTTAGCTTACTTATCTAAATATGAATCGGAGATAGAAAGTGATTTAAACAATATACAAAATGCTACTTCCTTCTCAAGGACCAATTCACAAGAAATAAATATCAAACAGCGAGTCTCTAAAAAAGAGTATACTAATAAATTAGAAAATATCTTAAATTATATCCATAGAGGTGACATTTATGAAGTAAATTTTTGTCAGGAATTTTATGCAGAAAGAACCTCAATAGAACCCTTGGAAATCTATACTAATTTAAATAAAATATCGAGTCCGCCATTTGCAACATTTTTAAAAATAAATGACAAGTTCTTACTTTCAGCATCTCCTGAAAGGTTTGTAAAAAAACAAGGTGGAAAAATTATTTCACAACCCATAAAAGGGACAGCCAGAAGGTTACAGAATAAAGAAGACGATCAAAAACTGGCTGATCAATTATTTCATGATCCAAAAGAGAGAGTTGAGAATATTATGATTGTTGATCTGGTAAGAAACGACCTTTCAAAAACTGCGATCAAAGACAGTGTTAAGGTAGAGGAACTATGTAAAGTTTATACTTTTAAACAAGTGCATCAATTAGTTTCAACCGTAGTTTCTAAAGTATCTGATTCTAAAGATCCTGTAGATATTATTAAAAGTTTATTTCCTATGGGAAGTATGACAGGAGCACCTAAAATTTCGGCCATGGAAATAATTGAAGAACAAGAAGAAACCAAACGAGGATTATACTCTGGTGCCGTTGGATATTTTACACCTGAAGATAATTTTGATTTTAATGTAGTGATAAGGAGCATTTTATATAATCAAACCAAACAATATGTTTCATTTTCAGTTGGTGGAGCAATTACTGCTCAATCAAATATCGAAAATGAATATGATGAATGTTTACTTAAGGCTGATGCCATGAAAAGTGCTTTAAAAGCTATTTAAATGCAATATCCATTTTCTCCTGAATCTCTTTTAAAGCCAGATTTCCTATACTCCCTATATGTGTGTGTTTTATATTTTTATTTGGTTTAAAATCTCCTTTTTCAATAATACCTCCAACAGTTTTATAGGCATCTCTAAATGGTGTTCCGTTTTGAACCAATTCATTTACCTCTTCAACACTAAATAAATAATCATACTTTTTATCATCTAAAATATTTTTATTTATACGAATATTTCGCAAAGAATAAGTAAACATTTCCAAACACGACTTTAATGCTTGAATTGCAGGCAACAATCCTTCTTTTAACAATTGCAGATCCCTGTGATAACCACTAGGTAAATTATTGGAGATCAATGTCAACTCAAAAGGTAAGGCCTGGATTTTATTGCATTTTCCACGAATCAGTTCAAAAACATCTGGATTTTTTTTGTGCGGCATGATGCTCGAACCTGTGGTCAACTCATCCGGAAAAGAAACAAAACCAAAATTCTGACTCATATACAAACAAATATCATAGGCAAATTTTGAAAGTGTTCCTGCCACTGAACTCATGGCAAAGGCTACTGATTTTTCAGTTTTCCCACGACTCATCTGAGCTGCCACCGAATTATATTTTAAAGTTTCAAAACCCATGGTTTTTGTAGTATCTTCTCTGTCAATAGGAAAAGAACTACCATAACCTGCTGCAGAACCTAGCGGATTTTGATCTACCACTTTAAAAGCAGCATTAAGAAAATAAACATCATCAATCAAACTTTCAGCATAGGCTGAAAACCACATTCCGAAAGAAGAAGGCATCGCGACCTGAAAATGTGTATAACCTGGTAAAAGAACTTCTTTATTCTTTGCAGATAATTCAATTAACAGATCAAATAACTCTTTTATCTGAGCTTTTATTTCAATCAATTCATCCTTTAAATACAAATGAACATCTACCAAAACCTGATCATTTCGTGAACGGGCTGTATGGATCTTTTTACCGGTATCTCCTAATTTATCTGTCAATAAATATTCTACTTTTGAATGCACATCTTCAAAAGACTCTTCTATGATGAATTCTCCTTTTTTGATACTCTCCAAAATATTATTCAGTTCATTTTCAACAGAATCGATTTCTTCTTTGCTTAACAAACCAATCTTGTGCAGCATTTTTGCATGTGCCAGTGATCCAATCACATCATATTTTGCCAAAACAAGATCTAGTTCTCTATCGTTTCCAACTGTGAAAATATCAATTTTTTTATCAGTACTATATCCTTTATCCCAGAGTTTCATTTGTTTTCTATTTGTCGAAAGTTTTCAAGTCGAAAGTCTTAATGTCAAGTTCATTTTTAGATTTTAGACATTCGACTTTGGACATTT
>JAOZVI010000137.1 GCA_029938265.1 Flavobacteriaceae bacterium
AAAAAAATTGACAAAGTTATACCCCATTCGATTTTAAAAATTCTGTCAATAATTATAAAAAAGATTAGTAAAATAAAAAAAACAGTTTGTGTATGAAACACAAATACCAAATGTTCGCTGTAATTATACTTATTCCTTATATATAAAATAGCAACAATAAGAGTAAAAATGGGCAAAAGTAAAAATAGCGCAACTGAAATTTTTGAAATGATATTTTCCAAATAAGACTTGATGAATTTGGGATCCTTTGTGAAATTATTGATGTTTTGAGTTTTTGAAAAATAAAAGATATTCCAGTTATTCACCTCATAACCTAACTCATTCAAAGCCGTTGGAATATCAACATCTTCATGCTTGTTATCATATTTCATGAATTCGGTTATTTTAATAAAGAATTTTTCTGTTGAGTTCGTTATTGTGTCTTTTTTATTTTCAGGTTGGAGATCATTATCCTTAATACTATCCGTTTCTAATTCAAAATTAATAAATGCATCTTCTGTATCATCTGCTGTTTTTATCTTACCATTTTCATTAATTAATATTTTATTTATAGTGTCAAGTGCTTTGGAAAGATCTTCAGGATTATTTTGAGATACTTCACTAATTTTTCGAGTTTCTTTAAAACTATCAATAGTGCTAAAAAGTCCGATAAGCAGAAAGAAAATAATGGTAATATTTAAATATAACTGAAATGGGTTGACATATTTTTTCCTTTTACCTTCAATATAGTCACGGGTTACTTTTCCGGGTTTAAAAATTAAAGGTATTACAGTTTTAATAAAACGATTATCAAAAGAAAAAAAACCAGACAGATATTCAGTAAAATACTGTTTTAAACTAAGGCGACTTTTATCGTTGACCTGGCCGCAATTTGGACAAAAGTTATCGTTTTCTGAAATTGTGCTTTCACAATTCAAACATTTTGCACCTTTTTTATTTTTTGAAAAAAAAATTGAGGATTTCATTCAATAACTTTCTATAAAAGTAAAAAAATAAAAAATATTGTTAAAAAACAAAGCTAACTAATTTAGTGTTTCAGGTACAACCAACTGGAAAGTAGGTATCTGAACTTTAAATAATTTTGTTGTGGTAAAATTAATCATCTTGTAATACCCGCTCATTGCACCGATGGGTGAAGTAAGAAAGCAATGTGAGTTATAAGTGTATTTCTTTTTAGGAGAAATAACGGGTTTTTTACCGATAACACCTTCTCCTTCAACGATTTCAATTTTATTAAGAGAGTCAAATATATTCCAATGACGACTTAATAATTGTACGGTGTCTTCACTTTTATTTTCAATAGTAATACTATAACTAAAGGTATGATATAAACGAAAATTTTGATAGCGAGTGCCTTCATAATTTGTTTTAACAGTAATTTTTATTCCTTTTGTTACTTGTTGAACCATGATATTAACTTGGCATTGTTTATAGAATAACGAGACAAATATAATAATTATTTTAAAAATATATAAGATTTACCATTTTTGGTCTCTTCAGCAAAATCAGCTATGGTCTTACTGGTCAATTCCTCAGTTAACTTTGTTTTAAAAGGAGAAACTATATGATGTATTGCGCAGGGGTATTCATCGCTGCATTTTGGTAAACCAATAAAGCATTCATTAAACTTATCTAAACCATCAATACATGCTATAACATCTAATAAGTTATTTTGTTTCTCAGCTTTGGTTAAATAAAAACCTCCATTAGGTCCTTTTATTGACTGGATGAGTTTAGCCTTACTTAAAGATTGAAAGATCTTTGCCAAAAATGGTGCAGGGATATCTATCTTTTCTGCAATTTCTTTAGAACCCATTTTCTTCTTTGAATCAGAATTGATCGCTAAACATAAAATAGCCCTAATAGCATATTTACTCTGGTTGCTAAGCATAGAACAAATATAGTAAGATTTATATGAAATAATTAAAAGATAAAAAACTCTTTATATTATGATAATTATCATGTTTTATATTAAAAGGTCACATAAATTTATATCTTTGATTAATAGAAAAAAGATGAGCAGAATACATTTATTTGAATTTGAAGATCAACAATGGTTTCCATCATTTTTAAGGGACTACGGAACGGATTTTTTGCAATTCCTTTCTAATAAAACAAAAATGTATAAACCCATAATTTCAGTTATTGAAAAGGGATTAAAGAAAAGTAAAACAGATCAAATAATTGATTTAGCATCAGGAGGAGGGGGCGGATTAATTTGGCTTAATGAAGAGTTAAAAAAGACCAATCCTAATTTAAAAATTATTTTAACTGATTTTTTCCCAAATATTTCAGCATTTGAATACACCAAAAAACAATCAGATAATTTTGAATATATAAAAGAACCTGTTGATGCCAGAGATGTTCCTAAAGAATTAAAAGGACTTAGAACACAGTTTTTATCATTTCATCATTTCAAGCAAAAAGATGCCAGACAAATTTTACAAAATGCTGTTGATTCAAATAGTGGAATAGCTATTTTTGAAGGTCAAGAAAGAAGTTTCCCGAGTTTGTTAGCAATGTTCTTTTCACCCATTAGTGTTTTGTTAACCACACCTTTTATTAGGCCATTCAAAATTGGCAGAATTATTTTTACATATTTAATTCCCATTGTTCCATTGTTTGTTTGGTGGGATGGTATAGTTTCTTCTCTAAGAACATATTCTGTAAAAGAAATGAAAGAACTTGTTGGGAGTTTAGAGTATCATGAAAAATATGATTGGGAAATTGATAGATTAAAATCAGGCCCGGGTGTTATTTTGTATTTACTCGGCACAAAAAAGTAAAAAATTCATTAATTTTCAAGGGTTTTTGAATTACCTGAACCAACACCAATTACTTGTGTATAGCGATCACCAAATTGTTTATAATATACTATTACAGTATATTCATTTTCTGTTTGATAATAAGATCCTTCAATTGCCTTTATATCAATAAATTTATTTTCATCTGCTAGAATATAAGTGTAATTGTAAAAACCTTGTTTGAATAATAAAGCAGCTTCGTATAGTTTGGATTGATCATTGTAAACTAATTTATTTTCATCCGTAATTTGCCAATCGTTGTATGCACCATATATGTAGATGTCATTATTTCCAATATCAATAAAACTTTCTAAGGCAAAGTGTACTCTGCTGTAATCTCCTTCTAAATTAATGTCTTCAGTGTCAATTGTTCTTAATACAAAGTTTCCATTAACATCCGGATAAAAACTATAAGCTCTGTTATTTCGTTCTTCATCAATAAATAAGTAGCTATGGAAAATATCTTGTAATCTTGTTTTACCAATATTATTTGTAGCATTTCTAATTTCTTTTGTATCAAAATATAAATACTCATTTCCGGCCCAGTATGAGATATTACTTACATAATTATACAAAAGTTGCCCATTTCTAATATATTTTGGTTTTATGTTTTTAATTACTGAATTCCAGTCATTATTTTGATAAATGGCTACTTTAATATCATTGTTTGGATCGCGAAATATTATGTTGGGGTGGTTGATTACAAATTCAACATCTTGTTTTTCGTCAATAAAATTTATTACACGACTTCTATGAACTGAAACACCAACATCAACTTTGGGTTGGTATATAATAAACCTTCGGGTGAATACAATATTATCATCATCGTCAATTATTGAAATTATGTAATTTCCGCTGATCTTTATCCGAATATCTTTATTTGGAATTTGGATTTTGTAATGTGTATAAAAAAGCAAGGTGTTAAAAGAATTTTCATAATTTCTGATCCTGTCTTTAGAAAAACCTGTTAAGTATTCGGTAGAAACTAAATTTGATTTTTGCCAATTATAATCACAATGCTCAATTTTAAAATAGTATAATTTTTCATCAGCTTCAAGATCATCAAACGAAAGTGTAAAAGATTCACCTAATTTCATGATAGGGGCATAGGCATTTACTCTATTTGGACTTAAAACAATAGATTTTATATGATCAGGAGGAAGGATTATATTGCTTTCCTGAGCTATTACAATCATATAGAAATTTATAAAGAAGATTAATAATATATAATTTTTTAAATACTTCATAAATATAATTTTAGAATGTGTAAATATAGCATAACAATTAAGATTTAAAATTAATAGATTTTCATGAAATAATCATAAAAAAACTATAAAGAATATTAATATTAATTGTTAGATTTGTAACACTAAAGTTTAATAAGACTGCCTCTTTATTAACATATTTTAATTAAAGAGATTTCTAATCTAATCTGAATAAATTATGTCAAAAGACATTAGAATTAAAAATGGCTTAACAATAAAGCTAAAAGGAGAAGCGCAGCAAAAATTATCTTCAGTATCTCGCTCAAATACATTTGTAATTAAACCATCGAATTTTTACGGAATTATTCCCAAAATGACTGTTAAAGTTGGGGAAAAAGTACAAGTTGGTGATATTGTGTTTTATGCCAAACACAATGATCAAATTAAATTTACTTCGCCGGTTAGTGGTGTAGTAAAAGAAATAATTCGCGGTGCCAGACGTAAAATTTTATCGATAGAGATTACAGCAGAAGCAAAAGATACTTATAAAGATTTTGGGACTAAAACTCCAAATAAATTAACTGCACCTCAAGTTAAAGAATTATTACTAGAAAGTGGATGTTGGGCTTATATTAAACAGCGCCCTTACGATATTATAGCAAATCCTGATGAACAACCCAAAGCAATTTTTATTTCGGCTTATGCTACTGCACCTTTATCTGCGGATATAAATTTTACACTTTCTGGAAAAGAAAATGAATTTCAAGCGGGTATTGAGGTTTTATCAAAATTAACTGAAGGGAATGTGCATTTGTCAGTTGATTCAAAAAAACCTTCATTTTTTAATGATATTCAAGGTGTATCATTACACAAGGTTTCGGGTAAACATCCCGCAGGAAATGTTGGTGTTCATATTTCAAAAGTTGATCCTGTAAATGTAGGAGAAAAAGTTTGGGTTGTACAACCGCAAGATGTTGCTGTTATCGGAAAATTATTCTTGACAGGTAAATATGATCCAACAAAAATAATTGCACTTGCAGGTTCTCAAGTTGAAGATCCCCAATATTATACAGTTATTCAAGGGGCTCAGATCAAAGACATTGTTAAAGGTAAGTTGGTCAACGAAAAGAATAGAATTATAAGTGGCAATCCTTTATCCGGTGAGGCAGTTACTGAGCGTGATACGATAGGATTTTATGATAATCTAATTACGGTTTTACCCGAAGGAGATCACTATACTTTTTTTGGTTGGATGCCGTTTTTTGGAAATGATAAATTTAGTATGTCACGTACCTTTTTCTCATTCTTAACACCAAATAAAGAATATAAACTTGATACGAATTTTAACGGAGAAGATCGGGCAATGGTTGTTACCGGTGAGATGGAAAAAGTAATGCCAATTGATATTTACCCGATGCAATTGTTAAAAGCTACTTTGGTAGGCGATATTGAAAAAATGGAAAATTTAGGAATTTATGAAGTAGCACCCGAAGATTTTGCTTTAATTGACTTTGTAAGCTCATCAAAAATTGAAGCACAGGATATTATCCGTCAAGGTATAGATTTAATGATTAAAGAAGTAGGCTAAATGAAATTTTTAAGAAAACAAATAGATAAAGTAAAACCTTTTTTTGATAAAGGTGGTAAGTACGAAAAATTTGGTCCCGCTTTTGCCGGATTTGAGACTTTTTTATATGTACCTGATCATACAACCAGTAAAGGTGCTCATATTCGTGATGGTGTTGATCTAAAAAGGGTCATGATGATTGTGGTACTGGCTTTATTGCCGGCACTTATTTTTGGTACATGGAATATTGGTTACCAAAATATGGGAGATGGTCAT
>JAOZVI010000138.1 GCA_029938265.1 Flavobacteriaceae bacterium
TAGTTTATTTTGAATACCACCAAGTTTTAAGCAATATTATTGGAAAATGTTATATGTGGATATTTAATTTGAATCGCCTTGATCTTAGATTCTGTTTTTTGGATAAATTCCTGATGCTTTTTAGAGAATTTATTAAAAGGTTTGTGCTGTAAAGATCTTTGAATATTTTCGATTTCCTGCATCAAATGAAATGAGTTTGGATCAATCCAGGAGTCTTTAAATTTTTTCCAAATATATTCCATAGCTATTTCATTAGGATGCAGCATATCACTTTTATAAAACCGATATTCTCTTAGATCATCCATCATTATTTCATAAGAAGGAAAATAAAAAGTTTGTTTATAATCAATTATTTGATGTATTGCCGAAATCAGATGCGCTTTACTAAGATTATTCTCTACAAAACCATCCTTAAGATGTCTCACCGGACTTACTGTAAATAATATGATAATATTTGGATTTACAGAATTTATTTTTGCAATAGAACTTTCTAAACTTTTAACAACCTGATGAATACTTAACAATTCTTTTTGGAATTTTTTTTGCGGAATTTTGTGACAATTAGCGACAAATCGTTCAGAATCTTTAAGACGGTAAACCCATGAAGACCCCAAAGTGATCAAAATATGAGAAGCTTTTGTCAATACCAAATTAGTTTGCTGAATTTGATTGTTGATGTCATCTAAAATATCTTTTTTATTTTCAGATGAAAATTTAGTGTGATGGTTAAAACTCAACCAAAGATCATTAAAATAGAACAGATCTTCTTCTTGATATTTCTTATTTTCAATACAATCATTGATAGAATTTTCTATAGCAATTGGATGAAATAAGATTCCGTGTGGATTAGAATTATTTTTAAATTGATAAAAATTAAAATGTTTCTCAATATTTTCAGTAAAACACGAACCAAAAAGCACTATCTCAGAATTGTAATTAATCTGTCTATTTTGTTTAGGAATATTAATTTCTGTTCGGAATTTCATAAGAAAAATATTTCGGCTCAAAAATTCAATTTATTAACTATATGCGGTTTTTTAGAATTAATTTAAGTTTTCAAATACTTACATAAGCATAGCATTTAAATTCAGTTTCATCACTTTGATCAAGTCGATTTAAATTACATAGATTTTCTTCTTTTGGATCATCATTTTTTTTGCAACTTAAACAAAGTTGAGGCTTTGAAATTAGATTTGGATTTATTTCATTACCATCATCATCAAAATAAGGCATCGTTTTTTATTTAATATAATCCTTAGCTTTTCCCAATGCTTCTTTAATTCCATCAGGATTTTTACCTCCGGCAGTTGCAAAGAAAGTCTGGCCTCCTCCCCCACCTTGAATTAATTTTCCTAATTCTCTTACAATAGTTCCTGCATTAAGGTTTTGATCTTGGCTTAATTCTTTATTGATATAAATAGTTAAAAATGCTTTACCATTGATATTAGCACCATTGATAAAAAATAAATTATCAACTTTATCTGCCAATTCAAAAGCCAGATTTTTAACCGTATTATTGTCTAAATTTATTTTAGTTGCTAAAAAATTAACCCCATTGATCTCAACAACATTTTTAATTAAGTCATCTTTTAGTGATGCAGCTTTATCTTTTAATAGTTGTTCAACCTCTTTTTTTAGTTTTGTGTTTTCTTCTTGTAAATTTGTGACAGCATTTAAAACATTGGTCGGATTTTTAAAAGTAGTTTTTATCTTTGAAAGTTCATCATCCTGTATTAAAAAGTAGTCTTTTACCGCATCATTGGTTATAGCTTCAACTCTTCTAATACCTGCAGCTATAGCACTTTCAGAAATAATTTTAAAATACCATATATCACCAGTATTTTGTACATGAGTTCCACCACAGAGTTCCATTGATTTACTATACTTTACTGTTCTTACAGTATCTCCGTATTTTTCACCAAAAAGCATAATAGCTCCTTGTTTTGTTGCTTCTTCTATAGGAATATTTCTATTTTCTTCAAGATCAATCTTTTCATTGATCCTGGCATTGACAAATTTTTCTACTTCATTAATTTCATCATGAGTTAATTTAGAAAAATGCGAAAAATCAAATCGCAAATTTTTAGAATGTACAGCTGACCCCTTCTGTTCAACATGTTTACCCAAAATTTTACGCAAAGCCTGATGTAATAAATGTGTTGCTGTGTGGTTACAATTGGTTCTAAAACGTTGTTTTTCATCTACAACAACGTTAAAAGTTTGACTGGGATCTTCAGGTAAATTCTTTGTGAAATGTAATATTAGATTATTCTCTTTTTTTGTATCTACAATATAGATCACGTTTCCGTTAGGAATCTCTAGATATCCTTTATCACCAACTTGCCCACCGCCTTCTGCATAAAAAGGAGTCATATTAAAAACAAGTTGATACATTTCACCATCTTTTTTTGACGTCACTTTCCGATAGCGAGTAATTTTAATCTGAGCATTTAAATAATCATAACCTATAAACTCTTCCTCGTTATCTTCTTTTAAAATTACCCAATCGTCAGTTTCAATATTTGCAGCAGCTCTCGATCGGTTTTTTTGTTTTTCCATTTCAACTAAAAAAGCATCTTCATCAAATTTAAGTCCTTTTTCACGAAGGATCAATGCTGTAAGATCTTTTGGAAAACCGTAAGTATCATACAATTCAAAGCCTTTAACACCTGAAATTATATTTCCTTTAGAATTGTTAATAATATTGTCTAATAAGATCAAACCTTGATCTAAGGTGCGTAAAAATGAATTTTCTTCTTCTTTTATTACATTTTGGATCAATTGTTTTTGAGAGATCAATTCAGGGAAAGCACTACCCATCTGGTCACTCAAGATATTAACAAGCTTGTAGATAAAAGCTTCTTTTTTATTTAAAAAAGTAAAACCATAACGAATAGCTCTTCGTAAAATTCTTCTAATCACATACCCTGCACTATTATTTGATGGTAATTGACCATCTGCAATTGAAAAGGCAACTGCGCGAACATGATCAGCTATAACTCTGATAGCAATATCGGTTTTTTCGTCTTCACCGTAGGATATTTGTGTAATCGTTTCAATTTCTCGAATCAACGGTGTAAAAACATCAGTGTCATAATTAGATTTTTTGTTTTGCAGAACCATACACAAGCGCTCAAATCCCATTCCTGTATCAACATGCTGAGCAGGTAATTTTTCTAATGCACCATTAGCTTTACGGTTAAATTCAATAAAAACTAAATTCCAAATTTCAACAACATGCGGATGATCTTTGTTTACCAGATCTTTCCCCTGAATTTTCTTCTTTTCGCTATCAGATCTAAGATCTACATGAATTTCACTGCAAGGTCCACATGGCCCCTGAGCACCCATTTCCCAAAAATTATCTTTTTTGTTTCCGTTTATAATTCTATCCTTATCAATAACTTTTTCCCAATATTTAAATGCTTCTTGGTCAAAACTTAAATTATCACTCTTATCTCCTTCAAAAACAGTTACATAAAGATTGTTCTTGTCAATTTTCAGTACTTCAGTTAATAATTCCCATGCCCAGGCAATAGCTTCTTTTTTAAAATACCCGTCTGCCGGCGTGGCAGGATTGCCAAAACTCCAGTTACCCAGCATTTCAAACATAGTATGATGGTATGTATCAATACCAACTTCTTCCAGATCATTGTGCTTTCCTGAGACACGCAAACACTTTTGAGTATCTGCAATACGATTTATTTCAATTTTTTTCTGACCCAAAAAGTATTCTTTAAACTGGTTCATACCAGCATTTGTAAACATTAAAGTTGGGTCGCCTTTGATAACAATTGGAGCCGAAGGAACGATTTTATGACCTTTAGAAATAAAAAAATCTAAAAATGCCTGCCTGATTTCTTGTGAAGTCATATGAAATATTTATGAGCTAATTTTTATAAGTTTATTTATAACTAACAAAAAAAATGTATTTTTGTTAATTATGTTTTTTCGAAACTAAATTTCGAATACAAAAATAATATAATTATATGTTATGGCGAAGGTAAAATATTATTACGATTCAGATACCTTATCATACCGGAAAATTGAGTCACGCAAACGCGATAGATTTAAAAAAGCAATGCTTTTTACTTTGGCATCTGCTTTATTTGGTATATTATTTTTATTTCTAACAT
Organism: Flavobacteriaceae bacterium; assembly: GCA_029938265.1. Classification (GTDB taxonomy): domain Bacteria; phylum Bacteroidota; class Bacteroidia; order Flavobacteriales; family Flavobacteriaceae; genus Namhaeicola. Next base: position 4,137 of record JAOZVI010000138.1, read on the forward strand.
TAAGATTTATTGAATCACCAAAAGAAAAAGTTTTAAAGCGTGAGTTGGAGAATATGAAATTGAATTATGATCTTCTTGATAAAAAAATGGTGTTATCACAAAAGATTTTATCTGACATTCAGGAAAGAGATAATAATATATATAGAATTTATTTTGAGGCTAATCCGATACCCGAAGAGCAGAGAAAAGCAGGATTTGGTGGTGTTAATCGTTACAAATCTCTTGAAGGTTTTGATAATTCAAGTATGATTATTGAAGCTACTAAAAATATTGATATTTTATCTAAACAGCTTTATGTTCAATCAAAATCATTAGATGAGATTACTACTTTAGTAAAAGATAAAGAAAAGTTATTGGCTGCAATTCCTGCTATTCAACCTGTAAAAAATGAAGATCTAACCAGAATGGCATCAGGGTATGGTTGGAGATCTGATCCATTTACAAAAGCCCGAAAAATGCATAAAGGGATGGATTTTACATCTCCAAGAGGATCGCCAATTTATGCAACCGGAAATGGAAAAGTGATTAGAGCCGATAGTAGATCATCAGGTTTTGGCAAGCATATTAGAATTGATCATGGTTTTGGATATGTTACTTTATATGCTCATTTATCTAAATATAATGTAAAAAAAGGTAAAAAAGTTAAGCGTGGTGATTTAATTGGATTTGTTGGAAGTACAGGCAGATCACAGGCTCCTCATTTACATTATGAGGTTCGATATAATGGCAATCCTATTAATCCAATTAATTTTTATTACGGAGATCTATCACCGGAAGAATTCAAAGAAATGTTACTTAAAGCTTCACAAGAAGGACAATCATTAGACTAATGTATATAGATTTACCAGATAAACGATATTTTAAAATTGGTGAAATTGCCAAAGCTTTTGGTGTGAATGCTTCTTTAATTAGATTTTGGGAGAATGAATTTATTATATTACAACCTAAAAAAAATAAGAAAGGAAATAGACTTTTTACACAGGATGATGTTAAAAATTTGAAACTGATCTATCATTTAGTTAAGGAAAAAGGTTATACGTTGGAAGGAGCTAAAAATAAATTGAAACAAAATCCCGAAAAGATATCTGATAATCATCAAATTATTGTTAGATTGGAAAGTATTAAAAATGAACTTTTAAAAATTAAAAATCAACTATAAAAATTTAAACTATTTATTATGAAAAAACTAATTCCTATTGCCATTATTGTAATTGTTTTAATTGGTATATTTAAATGGGGTATTGGACTTAACAATACCATGGTAGAAAAACAAGAAACTGCCAAAACTCAATGGGCCAATGTTGAAAGTGCTTATCAAAGAAGAGCAGACCTTATACCTAATCTTGTAAATACGGTAAAAGGGTATGCAAGTCATGAAAAAGAAACCTTAGAAGGTGTAATTGAAGCGAGAGCAAATGCTACAAAAACTACTATTGATCCAACTAATGTTACTCCTGAACAAATGGCTGCATTTCAAGAATCTCAAAATACTTTAACTGGTGCTTTGAGTAAATTAATGGTTGTTGTTGAACGTTATCCTGATCTGAAAGCCAATCAAAACTTTTTAGAATTGCAAAGTCAATTAGAAGGGACAGAAAACCGAATTAATGTTGAAAGAAATCGTTATAATGAACTTGCAAAAGATTATAATATATATGTTAAAAAATTTCCAGCAAGTATAATTGCCGGTATTTTAAATTTTGATCCTCT
>JAOZVI010000139.1 GCA_029938265.1 Flavobacteriaceae bacterium
GCCGGCAGGCAGGCTTGTTTCAGCATCTAGCGGGATCTTGGTTAACCCGTCACGCTATAGGCGTGATACCTCGACCCTTGGGTCGATTCCTATTATTGGGTCCAAGGCTTGCCCTGGGGTTTAACACCTTTTATTACAAGATATTGGAGAGGTGTTTTTTACTTGTATAGTTGAAATCACCTCTCCAAAGAACAAGAAGAAAAGTATAATAGTATCAAAAAAATGAGAGATGATGGTTTTGCATTTTTTGAAATAAGAACGGAAACAGTATGAGAATAAAATACAACAGATCTTCAACAATAAACCGGCACTGAGAACGGTTCAAGTTCTTCTGAAATCATAGTTGATAGAGTTAAAGTAGGTAGAATATATTTTCAAATTATTTAAACAAATTGGCAATTCTCAATTGATATTGTAATTTAAATTATCTGTTTGCAGACTTTTAATTTTTTTAGAAGAAGCAAATACGTTTTGCAATAATTTTAATGATATCTTCTTTCTGGTTGCATATTCATTATAGGTCTCATTTTTCCAATCAAAATCCTTGTGCCAAAAATCAGTTGGTGAAATATAACAATAAGTATAATTGTAGATAATACTTTGAGGGTTTTTAGTTGAGATCAAATTTTTTGCAGAGGAGGCGGCAATTAAAGTAATGTTTTTCTTTTTGCATACCTCTTTTATTTCTTTGATTGTATCTTCATAAACCGGAATGATCTCCTTCATATCAAAATTCTGATAGCTTGTATTTCCTAGTTTTTGAATAGGGCGTAATTGTAAAGTGTTAATTTTATAAGTTCCAAAAACCTTAAAAAAATCTTTTAATTCATTAAAATTATCCTCATTAAAAGTGTAATTTATCCTTAAAGATAAATCCGGGTATTGTTCTTTAATATTGGATATTATTTGTAATGAATTTAAAAATTTATGATAATCTCCTTTTTGCATAAAATTTTCATAAGTATCCTGATATATACCGTGAAGGGAGACAATAATTTCATTCAAACCATTTTGAATCCAAATTTTTAGCTTTTCTTCTGTTAATAAATTTGCATTGGTTGTTAATGAAATGTGGGGAACCTGATAATGTTTTGCAATTTTAAAAATATCTTCAAGATCATTATACAATGTTGGTTCTGTACCACAGCCTATCTGTAACTTTAATGCATTCTTTAAAACGGCTTTTCCCAATAATGGAATTTCATTTTTATCAAAAGTGCCTCTTAATTTTTTAATATAATCTTCATCTGTAAAATAGCACATTTTACATCTTAGATTACATGCATTGACCGGATCAAAATGAACTGCTAAATATCGTCTGTTTAATTGATGTAATATAAAAAGTCCTAATAATTTCAGTCGTGGATTCTTTACAAATCGATTTAATTTTAAAAGTGAATAAACTTTCATTTATCTATTGCTGGGCAATTTTTAAAAACTTAGTATTTCAGTTATTGAGGTCAGATTTTTTCAACTTCTTTATCTGTAGCAACAATTTTATATAGTTTATCGCTTGGGCGAATTCTAAAATCCAGTGGAAAAGTTAAAGAATCACCGCGTTGTGCTTTTTCACCTTTTTTATCGTTGACAAACATTTCTTTAATTTCCATTTCTTTAGCACCGGTTGTAGGGCCAGTTATTAAAATGGTATCTCCAATAGCAATGTCAAAAGCTTCAATTTTAAATTCACCGATCTTTGCTTTAGGAAAATAATGAACTCCTTTACCTATATATACTTTCTTTTGTGTGGCATGTGAGCCCGAGCCTTTACTCCATTCGCCTAATTTTTGACCGAGATAATAACCATTCCAAAATCCACGGTTGTAAACTTTTTCCAGTTCTTGCATCCAAACAATAACCTTGTCTTTATTATAATTTCCTTCACTTATACTATTAATTGCTTCGCGATAAGCTTTAATTACTTTTGCCACATATTCAGGAGCGCGGCCTCTACCTTCAATTTTTAAAACCTTGATTCCGGCATCAGCAACCTGATCTAAAATATCAATGGTGCATAGATCTTTTGGCGACATAATATACTCATTATCAATTTCCATTTCTATACCTGATTCCTGATCGATAACAGTATATTTTTTACGGCAATTTTGCTTGCAGGCACCACGATTTGCACTCGAATTATAAGTGTGTAAACTCATATAGCATTTTCCGGAAACCGCCATACAAAGTGCGCCATGACCAAATATTTCAATTTCTACTAAACGGCCTGACGGACCTTTAATTTGTTCTTTTTCTATTTGTTGGGTTATCTTTTTTACTTGTCTCAAACTCAATTCTCTACTTAAAACTATAGTATCAGCAAACATGGCATAAAACTTTAAAGTTTCAAAATTTGTAATGTTTATTTGCGTAGAAATATGAACCTCCATACCTGCTTCTCTTGCCATGGTAATTACCGCTTGATCCATTACAATAATTGCCGAAATATCAGCCTCTTTTGCTTTGTTGATCAATGTTTTAACAATGGTAAGATCATGATCATAAATAATAGTATTAAGCGTGAGATAAGTTCTAACACCTTTTGCCTTACATCTTTTTGAAATTTCTTCCAGATCGTCAAGCGTAAAGTTAACAGTTGCTCTTGCACGCATATTTAATTGCTCAACTCCAAAATAAACTGAATCGGCTCCGTTGTCTAAAGCAGCCTGTAATGATTCAAAATTACCAGCCGGTGCCATTAATTCAATTTTATTTTTATTGATCAAATCCATTATTTTTATATTAAAACTTGTACTAAAAAAATTAAGTATCTTATTTTTTAAGGAGGTGCAAAAATACAATTAATTATTAAAATGTTTCATCTTGTTTTTTTGTGATGTTTAAATTTAATAATATTAAACAAAAATCGATGTATTTTAAACAACTTGTAATAAAACACTTTTTTTCTGATGTTTATATTAAAATAATTTTATAATCTTTGCTGCTTTAAAAATCTAAATTGAGTAAATATTATGAAAATAGCAGTAGTTGGTGCTACAGGAATGGTAGGGAATATTATGCTAAAAGTATTAAAAGAAAGAAATTTTCCTATTTCAGAATTATTATTGGTTGCTTCAGAAAAATCAGTTGGTAAGAAGATCTCATTTAAAGGAAAAGATCATTTTGTTATTGGTTTACAAGAAGCCGTAGATCAAAAACCAGATATTGCAGTTTTTTCAGCAGGGGGAGAAACATCTACTATTTGGTCTCCAAAATTTGCAGCGGCAGGCACAACAGTTATTGACAATTCGTCAGCCTGGAGAATGGATCCTTCTAAAAAATTAATAGTTCCTGAAATTAATGCCGGCGAACTTACTGAGGAAGATAAAATTATTGCCAATCCAAATTGTTCTACTATTCAAATGGTTATGGCATTGGCACCATTACACAAAAAATATAAAATCAAACGTTTGGTTATATCAACATATCAATCAATAACAGGTACCGGTATTAAAGCAGTGCAACAGCTAGAAAATGAATATCAAGGTAAAAAAGGAGAAATGGCTTACCCTTATCCTATTCATAGAAATGCTTTGCCACATTGTGATGTATTTGAAGAAAATGGCTATACTAAGGAGGAAATGAAATTAGTAAGAGAAACTCAAAAAATTTTTAACGATAAAACTATTGCTATAACAGCGACTGCGGTTAGAATACCGGTTGTTGGTGGCCATTCTGAAAGTATCAATATTGAGTTTGAAAAAGAGTATGATCTTGAAGATATCAGAAAACTTTTACACCAAACTCCGGGCGTTACAGTTAAAGATAATGTTGATACAAATACTTATCCTATGCCCATTTATGCTGAGGGAAAAGATGATGTTTTTGTAGGGAGAATTCGTAGAGACGAATCAAAAGCAAATTCATTAAATATGTGGGTGGTAAGTGATAATCTAAGAAAAGGGGCTGCTACAAATACAATTCAGATTGCGGAATATTTAGTAGCTAATAAATTGGTTTAGATCTTTTTCTATAAAAAAAGCTGGTTTAAAAAACCAGCTTCCTTTTTCTTTCTTTCTGCAAATCTTCCCACACTATTTTTCTACTTTCAAAACATCTTTAATAACCTGTTCAAGGTTGTGTTTAGGTAAAGCGCCCTGAGCCATTTGAGGTTGCTCATCTTTTGGACAAAATAGCATTGAAGGTATACTTCTAATTCCGAAAGCAGCAGCAAGTTCTTGCTCAGCTTCAGTATCTACTTTATAAATGTTTATTTTCCCTTCGTATTCATCTGAAAGCTCTTCTAAAATTGGAGCAACCATTTTACATGGTCCACACCAATCAGCATAAAAATCAATGATACATGGTTTGTCTCCTTCAAATTTCCAATCCTTATTTTTTTCAAAATTAAAAACTTTTTTCAAAAAAGTTTCTTTGCTTAACATCTCTGTCATTACTATATAATTTTAATTAATTAATTTATTGTTTTGCAAATAATTAGCAATATGTATGCCATATTATTTTCATCGGACAAAATGACATAAAATAAACCAATTAGTAAGTAATATTAGTTACACTTGTTAGGAATTAATATTACATACGACTACACCAACATTAACCTTTAAAAAATTATAAATCATGAATGAAAAAATTGTAAAAATCGTACAAATAGTTTTAGGATTATTTTTAATAGTATTTGGTGTTAATAAATTTCTAAATTTTATGCCAAGTCCTGAAAATATGTCACAATCTGCAGTAGATTTTATGTCGGCAATCTATAATACCGGTTACTTATTTAAATTTATTGGGTTTGTCGAAATTGTTGCAGGTATTTTAATTTTGATCAATAAATGGGTGCCTTTTGCATTACTTTTAATTGCACCAATTATTGTAAATATTATTTTGTTTCATTTGGCACTTGATATGGGGAGTATTATGCCAGGTGCTGTAATTTTTATTTTAATTGTGTACTTGTTTTATTACCATTGGAATAAATTTGAGTCACTTTTTACGAAGTAATTTTATATTACTTTAAAGACAAACCCCTTTTTAGTAAAATATTTTAAAGCTTTTGGTAAGACATACTGTAATTTATCAAAAGCTTTTTGGCTGTCATGAAATACAATGATACTCCCTTTTTGTGTATTTTGGATCACATTTTCCAAACATTGTTCTTTACTTAAATTTTGGTCAAAATCGCCGCTTAAAATGTCCCACAAGACGATTTTATAATTGTTTTTTAATAAATGCATGGCTTGTTTTTTTTTAATTTTTCCATAAGGAGGACGAAACAAACCGCTTGAATTTTTTAAAAACAAATCGGTTTTCTCTATGTTTTCAAGATAATCTTTTGTTTTTGTTTTCCACCCGTTTAAATGATTAAAAGTGTGGTTACCAACATTATGGCCACGGTTGAGAAGCTCTTTAAAGGTCTCAGGATATTTTGAAATATTTTCTCCAACACAAAAAAAAGTAGCTTTTGCATTAAAATCCGCTAAAGTTTGCAAGACCCAGGAAGTGATATAAGGGTGTGGACCATCATCAAATGTAAGGTATAAAGTATTATCCCCATTGTTAAGATCCCAAATATAATTGGGAAAAAGTTCTTTGATAAGTTTTGGGGTTTTGGTTAAGTAGGGTTTCATCTTTTTAAGTAAAAAGTAAAAAGTAAAAGTAAAAAGTTTTAAAAATATATTTAAACTTTTTACTAAAACTCCAAACCTAATTTATTCTTGTAACACATCTTCTAAAAGAGTTACTGAAGCCAAAAATTCATCTTTTAATTTCTCAGTATAATCTTCGGTATCGTATTCCTGAACAGTAGCAATAATATAACGATATAGATCTAAAGTACCTTCAAGATCACTAAAATTTTGCGTTAATTCAAGTGAAC
>JAOZVI010000140.1 GCA_029938265.1 Flavobacteriaceae bacterium
GTTGGTAGCTTTTACTTTTGGTTTATTACATGGGTTTGGTTTTGCTGGTGCTTTGGCAGATATAGGTTTGCCACAACAGGATATACCTTGGGCTTTGGCATTTTTTAATGTTGGTGTTGAAATTGGACAAATTGCTTTTGTATTGGTTATTTTGATATTTATAAAATTACCTTCTTATAAAAAGAACTGGCCGGTTTTTATCAAAAAAATCCCTGCTTACACTATTGGCTCCATGGCTGCTTTTTGACTGATTGAAAGAATAGTTAGATTTTGGGAATAAATAATAGGCTATACAAAAGGCTAAAAATATATTGGATAGCTGAATTATTGATTACAACAAAATAACTTGTTTAATTTTTAACAAATAGTTATAGTATTATTTATTTAACCGGTTGCTATTTTTTTAATAATTGAACTGTTTGGTACCAGTAATAAAATCCAGATTTATCTGGTTGCCTTTTTAATCGGTTTAAATAATTCCATTCAGGTTCTTCAATATTTAAATCTTTAATGTCTTGACCATTAAAGTATACAATAGGTGACGAATCATTGTTTAATATTTTGACTGCCAAAAATGCTATTCTAGCAGAGGCAGATATGGCATCATCAATTCTAAAATTTCCTGTCATTAAGTATCCGGTACCAAAAGCTCTAATTCCTTTTTGAAGTTCATTAAATTTTGATTTTTCATCATTGTTACCCTTTCTGGAGTTGCTACCTTTGATGGTACAGAAAGTTAAGCCTTAAAAACTTAATTTTACAATATGGAAAAAAGCGAGACAATAGGTAATGTTGAAAAGGATATTAAATTCAAAGGAATGATTCACTATTTTTTTTGAAATACTCCAATTGCCCCTTAGGTTGGAGATGGTTGGTTATAAGAAATTTTAATTATTGTGTGTTTCATAAGCAACAAATATTACAGTTAAAATATTTTTAATTTAGCAAATTAATGTTAATTTTATATAATTAACACAAATCTTTAAATAAAAATTTATGAGTTACACAAAACCGAGTTTTAAAAAGAATTATGGAAATTTTATCAACGGAAAATTTGTTGATCCCGTTGGAGGTGAATATTTTGAGAACAGGTCTCCTATTGATAATTCATTGATAGCAAATTATGCACGTTCGGGTAAGGAAGATGTTCAAAATGCTGTGGATGCTGCTAATGCAGCAAAAGATGCATGGGGAAAGACTTCTGCTGCAACAAGAGCTACTTTACTTAATAAGGTAGCGGATATAATGGAAGCTAATTTAGAGGAATTTGCTTTGGTGGAAACGTGTGATAATGGTAAACCGATTAGAGAAACCATTAATGCTGATATACCATTAGCTATTGATCATTGGCGTTATTTTGCTGCTGTGATCAGAGCAGAAGAAGGTACAGCAACCGAATTAGATGAGAATACTTTATCTATGAATATAAAAGAACCATTGGGTGTTGTAGCACAAATAATTCCTTGGAATTTTCCAATGTTAATGTTATCATGGAAATTACCGCCTGCATTGGCAGCGGGTAATTGTGTGATCTTAAAGCCTGCAGAGCAAACGCCATCAACAGCAACTTTATTGATGGAGAAAATTGCAGATATTTTTCCTCCTGGTGTAGTAAATATAATTCATGGTTTCGGCCCGGAAGCAGGAAAGCCACTGGCATCAAATTCTGGTGTTGATAAGGTAGCATTTACAGGAGAGACAACAACAGGGCAATTGATTATGCAATATGCATCGAAAAATTTGAATCCGGTAACAATGGAATTAGGAGGAAAATCTCCTAATATATTCTTTAACAGTGTAATGGATGAAGATGATGCTTTCTTGGATAAAGCTATTGAAGGTGCTGTTCTTTTTGCATTTAACCAGGGAGAAGTTTGTACTTGTCCGTCAAGATTACTGGTTCAGGAAGGTATTTATGATAAATTTATGGCAAAAGTAATTGAGAGAACTGAGGCTATTGTGATGGGAGATCCTTATGATGCGAATACCATGATGGGAGCCCTGTCTTCAAATGACCAATATGAAAAAATAAAATCCTATATCAATATAGGAAAAGATGAAGGTGCAAAAGTATTGACTGGTGGCGAAGTTTGTAAATTAGATGGTGATCTGGAAAATGGATATTATGTTCAGCCAACTTTATTAGAAGGGCATAATAAAATGAGAGTTTTTCAGGAAGAGATCTTTGGACCTGTTTTGGCAGTGACAAAATTTAAAGATGAAGCGGAGGCATTGGAAATTGCCAATGATACACTTTACGGTTTGGGAGCTGGCGTATGGACAAGAGATGCACATCAGTTATACCAAATACCAAGAGCGATCAAAGCGGGTAGGGTTTGGGTGAATAATTACCATGCATATCCGGCTCATGCTCCTTTTGGAGGTTATAAAAAATCAGGTTTTGGAAGAGAAACACATTTGATGATGATGAACCATTATCGTCAAACTAAAAATATGTTAATCTCTTATGATAAAAATAAATTAGGTTTCTTTTAATAGATGAATTAATGATAAAGCTGATTAAGAAATTAGTCAGCTTTTTACTTATAAAATATGAGTTTTGAAAGAATAGCAATTACGGATGCAGCAGCAGAAGTGGTTAAGAAATTGAAAGGTGAATACGGAGAATTGATCTTTCATCAAAGTGGTGGTTGTTGTGATGGATCGGCTCCTATGATCTTTGAAAAAGAAGATATGTATCTGGATGAAAGTGATATATTGATGGGGCAATTGGTTGGAGTTAATTATTATATGAATGAAGATCAGTTTGAATATTGGAAACATACGCATGTAACGGTTGATATTACTGAAGGGAGAGGTTCCAGCTTTTCTTTGGAAATTCCCTTGGGATTACGGTTTATTATTCAATCGAGAGTATTGACGGAAGCAGAGCATGATTTCTTGAATAAAGATTAGAAAAATGAATACTTTATCCCTTAATTTTTATACTTTTCAAAAAATTAAAAACCAAAAACATGAAAGCATCATCCCTATTTAAAAATTTAGAATACAAAAAAGATAAACCAGCTATAAGCGTATTATTTGAAACGAATAACACAAAAGAAATTCGAATCGCAATGCGAAAAGGTCAGTTAATGAAAAAACATCAAACACCTTTTCCTATCGTTGTTGAAATTTTTGAAGGAGAAATTGATTTTGGAGTTGAAGAAAATATTCATCATTTAGAACGGGGGGATATTTTAGCTTTAGACGGAGGTATTCCTCATGATCTGATTGCAAAGAATGATAGTATTGTAAGGTTGACCTTATCAAAATCAGATACCGTTAAAAGAGTTGAAAAAGTAGTAAAATAATTTTTTTAAGATCCAACATTACACAAAACACCAAAATTCATTAAACAAGAATTTTGGTGTTTTTTATTTAAATCTGACGAAAGTCATTTTTTAAATCATTATTTTTTTCGTACTTTATAGAAGTTAATATTCAAAGAATTGAATCATGAAAAAAGATGAACCTATTCGTAATTTAATGACCAAAGAAGTTGTTACTTTAAATCCTTCAAATACTTTATACACAGCTGAGAAAAGATTAAAAAAGAATCATATACGTCATATTCCAGTGATAGAAAATGAAAAATTGATTGGATTGATAAGTCTGTCCGATTTAAAACGAGTTAGCTTTATTGATGCATACAGTAAAGAAGGAACAGAAGATACGCCGGTTTATAATTTGCTTTCCATAAAAGACATGATGATCAAAAATCCGATTACGGTGTCTCCTGAAAGCACTATTTTAGAAGTTTCAAAATTATTGGCTAGCAAAGAGTTTCATTCACTTCCTGTTGTTGAGGATGAAAAATTAGTAGGTATTGTAACTACTACCGATCTTCTTCACTTTTTTATCGACCTGTGTTGATCTAAAAAAATCGAAACTTTTTTAACAATAGTATCGGCTAATTTAAATTTTGACTCTACTGTCCATCCTGCAACATGCGGGCTCATAAGAACTTTATCAGAATTAATCAAATATTGAAAGGCTTCAGGTAAGTTTTTATCGGTAAAGAAATTTTCAAATGAACTTTTTTCATATTCTAAAACATCCAAACAAGCACCAAGTATTTTATTGCTTTTAAGGGCTTCTACAAGATTTTCGGTAACAATAGCTGAACCACGAGCCGTATTGATAATATAAAAATGTTTCTTAAATTTATTTATAAAAGTATTATTTACCATTTTTTTAGTGAGTTCGGTTTGAGGTGTATGTAAACTCAAAACATCAGTTCTTTCAAATAATTCTTCTAAACTTACTTGTCTGGCATTTTCATCGCCTACATTTTCTTTGATATCATAACAAATCACTTCACAATCAAATCCTTTTAACTTTTTAGCAAATGATTTTCCCATATTGCCATAGCCAATGATCCCAATAGTTTTGCCTTCGAGTTCAACACCTCGGTTATCTTCTCTCAGCCATTTTCCTTTTCTTATTTCATTATCAGCCTTTTTAATTTTGTTAAATAACGCCAAAATCATACCTAAAGCATGCTCTCCAACAGCATTTCTGTTCCCTTCAGGTGCTGCGATTAGTTGTATGTTTTTTTTATTGGCATAATCCTCATCAATACTTTCCAATCCAGCGCCAACTCTGGCAATAAATTTTAAATTGGTAGCTTTATCAATAAATATTTTATCAATTTTAAAGCGACTGCGAATTACAATTCCATCATAAGTATGAATATTTTCTTCAATTTTTTCTTTTGAAGAGGTATAATCTTCATCACAAATTAAACCCAATGATTGTAAACCATCTATAATTCTTTTGTGATTTGTATCTAACAATAAAACTTTCATAAATGCTATTTTAAAAAATTGATGATTCAGTTCTAGTTGTAAATAATTCTAAAACCTGAAAGCCCTTAAATGAATTACCTTTTTTATTTAATTTCGGACTCCAAACACTAATACAGTATTTACCAGGATGTATAGCAACAATACCACCACCAACACCACTTTTTCCCGGTAAACCTACTCTAAATGAAAATTCACCTGCTTCATCGTAAAGTCCGCATAATTGCATTATAGCATTAATTCTCTTGGTTCTACCCCTTGAGATAATACGCTCATCATTATAAGTTAATTTGCCACCGTTTGCAAAAAGCAAATAGGTTCTTGATAGTTCTTCGCAAGACATTTCGATAGAGCACATATGGTAATAAAAATCTAATACTTCGTCAACATTATTTTTAATGTTTTTAAATGATTTCATCAAATTTACGTGAGCTGCATTTTTATATCCGTAAGCTTTTTCAGAAGCAACCACATCTTTGTTATAATTGATTTGTTTGTTGTTGGCAAGTTTTCTTACAAAAGCTAAAAATTCCGTTTTTGGATTTTTTAATTTACTGATCAAGATGTCACTAACAACCAAAGCACCTGAATTTATTAAAGGATTTCTTGGTATTCCTTTTTCGAATTCCAGTTGCACTAACGAATTAAAAGGATCACCGGAAGGTTCAACATCAACTCTTTTCCACAACTTGTTTCCAACTAACTTTAGGGCATATGTTAGTGCCAAGACCTTAGAAATACTCTGAATAGAAAATTTATCCTGAAAATCACCTGCACCATAACTCTCGCAAGAAACTGTATAAAGATTTATTCCAAATTTATTGGGATTTACTTTTTTAAGTTCCGGAATGTAAGTTGCAACTTTTCCTTTGTCAATCTCATCTTTAAATTTAATATGTAGATCGTCCGTTAATTGTTGGTAGTCCATAATTTTAATTCTAAAATGCAAAAATAATTTTTAAGAAATAGAAA
>JAOZVI010000033.1:0-5270 GCA_029938265.1 Flavobacteriaceae bacterium
CTTTAATACAAAAGCACACACTTAATAAACCCTCATTAGATTTTACTTCAAAAGTAATGATTAGTTTACCACAAAACTCACCTGCATTTGTTTACCAGCCTGTTATTGGTAAAAAGGCCTGGTATTTAATTTTGTTTTCACTTTTACTTATTGGGGTGTATGTTTTCTTTAGTGCTGATAGTACACCTACACAAACAAATATAATAAATGCATATATAACAAAATTTGGAAGTCTTTTTTCTTTTAAAATGCCTTACATTTTTACCTCACCATTATTTGCTTTAAGTATTTTTGCTTTGAGTTCTCTTTTATTGTTAGATTATTTTATTAGAAACAGGCGTTTTTCTTGATCAACTCGTAAAATTCAATAAAAATATTTTTTGTGTAACACCGTGCCTTCTTCATGAGCCTTAGTGAAACAGTTTGAAGAGATTTAGAAAATAATATCTAAATACTACTCAAAAGTTAAGTTTAAATAAATACCTCTTGTACCGAGATAATCAATTGGAGCTGTCCACGGACTATTAGGGTTATTATCTCTTTTCAATTCATCATTAATAGCAAATACACCTCTAATAGAAGGAGAAAATTTAAAAAAGTAAAAATAAAAATCTACACCCATACCAACTTCGTACATAAAGTTGCTGGTTTTTGTTCTAAATTCTGCATCGTAATTATCATCACTATTACCTTCATTGCTCGAAAAATTATAGTCGTAAGAAGCACCACCAAGAATATAAGGCCTTATATTATTTAGTCTGTTGGTACTTACTTTAAATATTAGTGGTAAATGCAGATAGGTGCCCGAAACTTTTCTTTCAGTTATTTGTGTACCATTATATTCAGGATTTTCAGGTCCGATATTGGCATCTATAAAATTTAGCTCTTTTGTGTTGCTCATCAATCCCGGTTCAAAACGTAAATTGATATTTTTATGTAAACGATAATCAACAACAAAACCTATATTAAAACCAAAAGATTGATCTACTTTTACATAAAGTTCTTTATCTGCTGGAGGAATAGGGCTATAATCAAAAGGAGAATTATAGCTTATCTTATAACTGTTAAGATTCATACCCAAATAATACCCGAAATGGATGGTTCGTTTATCAAAATTTTGTAGGTGTTCAATACGCTCTTTTTGTGCATGAAGCAAAGTTGAACCTGTGATAAATAATATAATTACAAATAAAATACTTCTTTTCATCCGGTTTATTTTATAGCATGATAAATGGTCGCAATTCCTAAAGTTTGCGGTAAAACTTCTGATCTGTTAAACCCTGTTTTTAATAAAATATTGTTGAAAGTGTCTCCATAGGGGAATGCAGCAGCCGATTCCGGTAAATAAGTATAAGCATTTTTATCTTTTGAAAATAATTTACCAATAGAAGGAATGATATATTTAGAATAAAAAGTAAAACCTTGTTTAACAGGAAATTTTGATGGTTGAGAGGTCTCTAAAACAACAAAAGATCCTTTTGGTTTTAGTACCCTAAAAATTTCTTGTAGTCCTTTTTCAAGATTTTCAAAATTCCTTACACCAAAGCCTACAGTTACGGCATCAAAAGTATGATCTTTAAAAGGTAATTTTTCAGAATCTCCTAATACCATATCAATAATATCTGTTAATTTTTTTTCAGCAACTTTTTTCTTTCCAATGTCTAGCATACCTGGAGAAAGATCCAGTCCAACAACTTTTTCAGGGTTGATATCAGCAAGCATTATTGCCAAATCTCCAGTTCCAGTAGCGATGTCGAGTATTTTCTTTGCTCTCTGATCAGCAACAATTGCAACGACTTTTTTTCGCCAGCTAACATCAATTCCAAAAGTAAGTATCCTATTTAAAAGATCGTAATTGTTAGAAACATTATCAAACATTTGAGTAACCTGCTCTTTTTTGCCCAGCTCAGAATCTTTATACGGAATAACTCGTTTTGACATTTTTTAAATTTGGGTAAAGATACCAAATACTTAAACATTTCACACTTTTCATTAAAAAATCCAATTTATATTGTAAAAAACTTGACATCGCCTATGTTGAGATTGTATATTTGCAATCTTGAAAAAATATAAGATTTAACAAAACCCCAAGATTTAAATGAAATTATCACACTTTAGTTACGAACTGCCCGAAGAATTATTAGCGCAATATCCATCAATTCATAGAGATGAAGCTAAATTAATGGTTGTAAACCGAGAGAAAGAAACAATTGAACACCGAGTTTTTAAAGATTTAGTTGAGTATTTTGATGATGGTGATCTAATGGTATTTAATAATACGAAAGTATTTCCTGCTAGATTATTTGGAAATAAAGAGAAAACCGGTGCAAGAATAGAAGTTTTCTTGTTGCGCGAATTAAATCCTGAAAGTCGTTTATGGGATGTATTGGTTGATCCGGCAAGAAAAATAAGAATTGGAAATAAATTATTTTTTGGAGAAGATAGCGGATTAGTAGCTGAGGTAATTGATAATACTACATCTAGAGGTAGAACTTTACGTTTTTTATATGATGGTTCATATGAGGAATTTAGAAAAAAACTTGGTGAACTGGGGCAAACTCCACTTCCAAAGTATATAAAGCGCGATATTGAAGAAACAAGTGAATTCTCTGATGAAGAACGTTATCAAACTATCTTTGCAAAACACGAAGGAGCAGTAGCAGCACCAACTGCAGGTTTACACTTTTCTAAACACTTAATAAAAAGGTTAGAAATTAAAGGCATAGATCTTGAAGAAATTACATTGCATATTGGTTTGGGAACTTTTAATCCGGTAGAAGTTGAAGATCTATCAAAGCATAAAATGGATTCGGAAGAATATACAGTCTTAAAAAAGACCGTTGATGTAGTTAATAATGCACTTGACAATAAAAGACGTATTTGTGCTGTAGGAACTACTGTAATGCGCGCTATGGAAAGTTCGGTTTCTACGAGCCACAGATTAAAACCTTTTGATGGCTGGACGAATAAATTTATTTTTCCTCCTTACAAATTTAAAATTGCAAATTGTATGATCACTAATTTCCATACACCAAAATCAACTTTAATGATGATGACTTCAGCCTTTGCCGGTCATGATCTACTAAAAAAAGCTTATAAAGAAGCCATTAAAAAAGGATATAATTTCTATTCTTATGGCGATGCTATGTTGATTATTTAATCGAAAAGAATTCCTCGGGGCTTGCCCCGGGGTTTCCTATAAAATGTCATCCCCGAAGGGGATCTAAATAATAAATTTCGGTTTTTGACATTTATGTCAAAGACTCGTGCCCAACTTGATTGGGTATGAAACCAGCGAAATACCTCGATGGTTCTACCTCGAGGATAGTTGGTTTAAAGAAATATTTATTGTATTATTATAATTAGGAGCGCCTTTTTATATGGTGCTTTTTTACTTTTTAATGAATCAAAAAAAAGACATACGGGCTTTAACAAAACAGGAATTGCGAGATTTTTTTGTAGCACAAAATGATCAGGCTTTTCGTGGAAATCAGGTATATGAATGGTTGTGGCATAAAAGTGCACATAATTTTGAGGATATGACCAATATATCCAAAATAACAAGACAAATGCTGATTGATAATTTTGTGATCAATCATATTGAAGTTGATCAGATGCAACAATCCAGTGACGGGACGATTAAAAATGCTGTAAGATTGCACGATGGTCTGGTAGTAGAATCTGTATTAATTCCTTCAAAGAACAGAACAACCGCATGTATTTCAAGTCAGGTAGGTTGTAGTCTGAATTGTTCTTTTTGTGCAACAGCCAGACTAAAGAAAATGCGTAATTTGAATCCGGATGAGATCTATGATCAGGTAGTTTCAATAGATAAACAAAGCAGATTTTATAAAAACCATAAATTGAGTAATATTGTTTTTATGGGAATGGGAGAACCATTGCTTAATTACAACAATGTAATAGAGGCGATTGAAAAAATTACCATGGATGAAGGTTTGGGAATGTCACCAAGACGAATTACCCTTTCAACAGTAGGATTGCCAAAAATGATAAAAAAATTAGCAGATGATGATGTTAAATTTAATTTAGCGGTGTCATTACATTCTGCTATTGATGAGGTAAGATCTAAAATGATGCCGATAAATGAAAAATCAAATCTTTCAGAATTATTAGAATCCTTACAATACTGGTATGCTAAAACCAAAAAGCGAATTACTTTTGAGTATGTAGTCTGGAAAAATATAAATGATAAACAAAAGGATATTGAAGCTTTGGTAAATTATTGCAAAAAAATTCCCTCTAAAGTTAATTTAATTGAATATAATGCCATAGATGATTCAGAATTTCAACAAGCTGATCCAAAAGCTATTGAGTATTATGTTCGAGAACTTGAAAAGAATAATATTATTGTAAATGTTCGTAAAAGCAGGGGAAAAGATATTGATGCTGCCTGTGGTCAATTGGCAAATAAAACAACCTAGGTTTCGAGTTTCAGATTTTTAAGTAATTAGAAGTCAAAAAGGTTTCTAAAACTTTAATTCTAAACCTATCGGACAATGATCACTATGCTTGGCTTCAGGTAAAATAAATGCTCTTTCCAGATTGTTTTGTAGTGGTTCACTCGCCATACAATAGTCAATGCGCCAACCTTTATTATTGTTACGTGAGTTGGCTCGATAACTCCACCATGAATAATTATGAGGTTCTTTATTAAATTGTCTGAAAGTATCAATAAAACCACTTTTAATAAAATTGTCGATCCAATTGCGTTCTACAGGTAAGAAGCCGGATGTATTTTTATTTTGTTTCGGATTGTGAATATCTATGGATTCATGACAAATATTATAATCACCACAGATCAGTAAATTGGGAATATCTTTTTTAAGATTATTGATATAATCCTGAAATTCAGCCATGTAATTCAATTTAAAATTTAATCTGGCATCGTTTGTTCCTGATGGCAGATATAAACTCATAACTGATAGGTCGTCAAAATCCAGACGGAGATTTCTTCCTTCAAAATCCATGCTTTCAATTCCGGTTCCATATACGATTTGGTTTGGTTTAACCTTAGAAAATATGGAAACGCCACTATATCCTTTTTTTTCAGCAGAAAACCAATAATTAAATGGATAACCGGCTTGTTCAAATAAACTGAGATCCAATTGTTCTTTATGAGCTTTGATCTCCTGAATACAGATCACATCAGGATTAGCAGCTTGTAACCAATCTAGAAATCCTTTTTTTATTGCAGCTCTTATGCCGTTTACATTATATGATATTATTTTCATAATTAGTTTTTTGTTTAT
>JAOZVI010000033.1:5370-19782 GCA_029938265.1 Flavobacteriaceae bacterium
GTTTATGTTTTCACGCAGAGGCCGCAAAGTTTTGCGCAAAAGTTTTGCAAAGAATTATAGATTGTTTACAATTCTATGAATACTATTTTTTAATAATTTGCTGTTAAAATTTATTAATAATGCAAGTTTTAATCCAGATAATCTTAAATAAGTCAGTGTTTGTGCATAATGAACAGGGGCTAAATTTTCTATAGATTTCACTTCAATAATGACTTTATCATTAATTAACAAATCAATTCTATATCCAACATCTTGATGTACACCTTTGTAAATAAATGGCATTGGTTTTTGTTGTTTAACATCAAAACCTAGTTCTTTTAATTCATAAACTAAAGCATTTTCATAAGCTGATTCTAATAACCCGGGGCCAATTGTTTTGTGTATTTCAATTGCTACACCAATTATTTGATATGAAATTTCATTTTCAGTCATATATTTTCTTTGGGTTCTTCGCGTTATTTTTTGCGCTCTTTGCGTGAAAATTTGCAAAGCTATGAATTATTATTTCATAATCAGGTTTTTTTATTTCATGCAGAGAACACTAAGCTTTTCACTAGTATCACAAAGAGAAGAGATAATTTGAAAAATTAATTATTTTCATATTCACCTCTCAATTCTCTCCGCATGACCTTTCCCGAAGCAGTACGTGGTAATCTTTTAATATTTACCAGATCACCAACTTTAAACAAAGGATTTAGTTTTCTTTTTACAATTTCTCTTACTTTTTGCAATCTTTCTTCATCACTAAGATCTGAATTATTTTCTATAAAATAGATCACCAGCTTACTTGGTCCGCCATTTTTTGGTGAAATAGCAATAGCTGCAGATTCTTTGATAAAATCAAGCTGGTTGATGAGTTCTTCAATTTGAATTGAACTAACTTTGATGCCGCCAAGATTCATGGAATCATCAACTCTTCCAAGGGCGCGATAATAGCTATTGTGTAATTGTTCTAATTCGTCACCATGTTTACGTAATATATTTCCATTATATTTAGGAGTATCTTTATAGTAAACATCATGGTGATCTTTGTTCAATAAAGAATTAGAAAGACCCATAATAGGAGGTATTAAAAATATTTCTCCTTTTTTTATTGGTTTATTATGTTCATCCAATAAAACAAATTCTCCACCTAAGGTTTGTGTAGAAAATGTACTTGCATAATTGGGTTGCACCATCGTACCGGTAACATAACCTCCGCCAATTTCAGTTCCTCCACAATACTCAATTACGGGTTTATTGTTTGCCAGTTGCATTAGATATTTCATTTCTTCGGGATTAGAAACTTCACCGGTTGAACTAAAACATTTAATAATGTTCCAATCCAAACTTTCCATACAGCCAGTATTTTTCCAATGCCTTACAAAGCTTGGTACAACGCCCAGCATGGTGATTTTGGCATCTTGTACAAATGTTCCAAAGTTTTTATCAATTGGTGCACCGTAATATAAAGCGATGGTTGCTTTATTGATAAGGGTAGCAAAAACCAACCATGGACCCATCATCCAACCCAAATTAGTAGGCCAGCAAACAACATCATTTTTTTGAATATTGTGATGATAATATCCATCGGCAGCACTTTTTATAGGTGTTGTATGTGTCCAGGGAATCGCTTTAGGGTCACCTGTAGTTCCTGAAGAAAAAAGTATGGTCATAAAATCATCAGGATCTTGCATTACAGTTCTAAAATGATCATCTTTTACCAAAAAGTTATCAAAATAGATATCATTTTCTCTAAGTGGAATATTTGTATTTCCAGTTTTTATAACAATGGCTTTTGGTCCATTTGCTTCAATTACTTTTTCGTATAAAGGCAATGATTTTCCGGCACGGTGTAAGATTTCCTGAGTAAAAATTATTTTGGGTTTAGTGATCTTTAATCTTACTGATATTTCGTTAGGAGTAAAACTATCAGCTATTGTAGCTACGGGGTTACCGGCTTTTATGCCTGCCAGATAGATAGCAACGGCTTCCAGGGTCATAGGCATATCAATGGCGATATAATCACCTTGCTTAATTCCGATTTCTCTTAAACTATTGGCAATTCTATTTACCAGTTTCTCTAAGTTTTTTTGAGTAATATTTTGTAGTGTTCCATCTTCTTCCTGATAAACAACAGCGATAGCTGAATCATCATTTTGGAAGCAGGAATCAACAATATTGAAAGATGCACCTTTTAACCATTGAGGATGTTCAATTCCCTTTGAAATATCTAAAATGGTTTCGTATTTTTTTTTAAATTTTATATTTAGATTGTCAATAGTTTGCGACAAAAAAATATTTTTTTGATCAACAGACCACCTCCAAAAACTTTGATAATTGTCAAAACCATTGATTTGCATCATTTTAAAAATGTTGCTTTGGGTAATGATTTTCTCAGAGGGTTTCCAATCAACTTTCAATGCCATATTAAAAATCTATTTCTTCTTCTTTAGGTTGATCGTCTTTTTGGTCTTTTTCATCGTCTTTTTTATTACAATCAATTTGGATAGTTAAATTTTCAGGTTTTTCAAAATCACCTTTACTGATATCTAAAGTTTCATCTGCATAACATTTTTGCATATACAAAGCCCAAATAGGCAGTGCCATAGAAGCGCCTTGTCCACGTCCCATATCAGGAAAATGTACAGATCGATCTTCAGCGCCAACCCAAACACCAGAGGCTAAATTAGGGACAATCCCCATAAACCAACCATCCGACTGATTTTGAGTAGTACCGGTTTTTCCGGCTATTGGATTTTTGAATTTATAAGGATATCCGGTAGCTACATTGTCAGGATATTTTCCTCCTGATGTTCTCAGTCGTATTCCCGAACCTGATCTTGTAACACCTTCCATTAAATTAATAATTGTATAAGCAACTTCTTCGCTTAATGCTTCTTTGGTTTGAGGTGAAAATTCTTCTAAAACTGTTCCGTTTCTATCTTCAATTCGCGTGATCATCATCGGTTTAATATACATGCCTTTATTGGCAAAAGTATTTAATGAGGATAGCATTTCAAATAAGGTTAGATCAATGGTTCCTAGAGCAATTGAAGGCACTTCTTCAATTTCAGAAGTAATCCCGACCCTATGGGCAAATTTAACAACATTTTGAGGAGTTACCTGATCAATTAAATTGGCAGTTATCACATTTATTGAATTGGCAAGCGCATCTTTTAATGTACGCATTCCACCATATTTTTCACTTGAATTCTTAGGTGTCCAATCTTCTTGTAAACCATATTTTCCTTTGGGTATGGTATAAGGCGTATTAGGAAATTCTTCGCAGGGTGAAATTCCTTTTTGAAAGATAGCTGTAGCATAAACAAAAGGCTTAAAAGTTGAGCCCACCTGACGTTTACCTTGCTTAACATGATCATACTGAAAATGTTTATAATTAACACCACCAACCCATGCTTTTACATGTCCGGTTTCAACTTCAAGAGACATAAAGCCTGTTCGTAAAAAATGTTTATAATAACGAATAGAATCATAGGGTGTCATGATCGTATCAATTTTTTTTCCTTCTTTTTCCCATGAAAAAATGCGCATTTTAGTTTCTTCATGAAATGAAGCTAGAATTTCTTTTTCCGCTTTTCCATTTTTTTTCATTTTTCGCCAGCGATCACTTCGTTTCATTGCAGATAACATAGTGCTTTTGATCTGATCTTCTTCTATATCATAAAAAGGAGCAGTCTTATTCTTTTTCTGAATTTTGAAAAATATATTTTGCAAATTGCTAACATGCTCATCAACAGCTTCTTCAGCATACTTTTGCATACGTGAATCTATAGTAACGTATATTTTTAACCCGTCACGGTAAATATTATAATTTGATCCATCTGGTTTAGGATTTTCTTTGATCCATTTCTTCATAAAATCACGAAGATATTCTCTAAAATAAGTAGCAATACCATCACTATGGCCTTCTAAATGAATGTCCAATCTTAAAGGCAGAACCTGCAAGGAGTCTTTTTCTTTTTCTGTGATATATTCATTTCGTACCATTTGTTTAAAAACCACATTGCGTCGATCTTTAACCATCTCAGGGCGACGTACAGGATTGTACAATGAAGAATTCTTCAACATACCAACCAGCATAGCCGATTCTTCTAAATTTAGATCTTTAGGTTCTTTTCCAAAATGAATTCTAGAAGCTGATCTGATTCCAACAGCATTATGACCAAAATCGTATTTATTGAAATACATGGTGATAATTTCATTTTTAGTATATTGTTGTTCCAGCTTTATTGCAATAACCCATTCCTTTACTTTTTGAATTAAAGCTTTGAATTTATTTGAAGATCTTCTTTCAAAAAGAAGTCTGGCCAATTGTTGTGAAATTGTACTGGCTCCGCCTCTTGATCCAAGGTAGGCAAAAGCTCTTGCAGTACCCCGCATATCAATACCAGAATGTTCATAAAAACGTTCATCTTCAGTAGCGACCAATGCCTGAATTAGATTTGGTGGTAAATCTTTAAATTTAACCGGAGTTCTATTTTCACGATAGTATTTTCCTAAAGTTTTTCCATCGGATGAAATTACTTCTGTAGCCAGATTTGTTTCAGGATTTTCTAATTCATCAAAAGTTGGAAGTTTCCCAAAAACACCAAATGAAGCCAATAAAAATAAAAGAAAAGTAAATACTATTCCAGCAAGGAAAAGCTTCCATATCCATTTAGTAAATTTTGAAACAGGATTTTTTTTATCTTTCTTATTTGTCATATTTAATCTATTTTTTCAATTGCTACACCAACATCTTCAATTCCGTTGAGGTAAATAAGACCTTCAATATTTTGACTTTTTCGCATTGCGTGTTGCACTTGAATTTGGTAATTTCCTTTTACAGGAAATGACACATTGGTTTTGTATTCTAATTTATTTTCTAAAATATCTGAAATTCCGTCACCTAAAAATCTTCCATCTGCATCAGTCATTTCATATTCTAAAGTATCAACTATTTGATAATTATCAGGGAAATGAATTCCTACAATTAAAAACAAATTACTAAACTCATAAGTTTTATTATTGCGGATATTCACATAAATATTATTTTTGCTCAAAGTATCAATTGAATTTATATTAAACCTTATGATTGAATCTTTATGCCATTTTGATTTACTGATACTTTTATAATCATCAAAAATTATATTATTGGTACATGATTGAGTACTAAAAGCTATCAAAAAGGTAAATAATATACCCATAAATTCAAATATTTTTTTGATTTGCATATTGATCTATTTGGATTTATTTTGAGGGTTTCTATTTCTGTTTCTCGGTTTTTTATTTCTTCTTTTCTTTCTTCTTCTTTGGGTATCAAAACGAGTTAAACTATTTTGACCAACAATATCAATTGAACCTAATATTTCTTCTTTATCAAGGTTCTGATCTAAAGCATAATCTTCAAGACTCCTGCCTTTTTTGTTTTGTTTGTTCAAACTGATAATTTCATTGGTCTGATCAACAGTTAATTGATGCCATTGAATGGGATTTTCTTCGTATGCATACCAAATCCAACCTTTAAAAATATCCATTTTTTGAAAAAATGCTCTTCCTTTTTCGGTTTGTAAAGTAATCTTAGTGTCAGGAAAGATTTTAAGTGCATCCAAATAAGAATCCAATTCGTAATTCAAGCAACATTTTAATTTTCCACATTGACCAGCTAATTTTAATGGGTTTAATGAAAGTTGTTGATAACGAGCAGCTGAAGTGCTAACAGACCTAAAATCAGTTAACCAGGTAGAACAACATAACTCTCTGCCACAAGAGCCAATACCGCCTAAACGAGAAGCTTCCTGTCTTAATCCTACTTGTTTCATTTCAACACGAATACTAAACGTACCGGCCAATTCTCTAATTAATTGTCTAAAATCAACTCTTTCATCGGCAGTATAATAAAAAGTCGCTTTATTACCATCACCCTGAAATTCAATATCTGATAATTTCATTTTTAAACCCAGACGACTGATGATCAATCTTGATTTTTTTTGAATTTCAGGTTCTTTTTCACGGGCTGAGACCCAATTATCAATATCTTTTTGAGTTGCTTTGCGATAAATTTGCAAAATTTCTTTAGAATCAATTGCAATATTTTTTTTTCGCATTTGTACTTTTACCAACTCGCCAGTTAGTGAAATAACACCAATATCATGACCTGGAGAAGTTTCAACTGCAATAACATCACCAATACAAAGCGGCAACTTTTTTGTGTTTTTGTAAAATATTTTTCTTCCATTCTTAAATCGAACCTCAGCAATATCAAATTTTTCCTGATCAGCTGGTAAGGTCATGTTAGCCAGCCAGTCAAAAACGGTTAATTTTCCACAGTTGCCTGATATGCAATCACCATCGTTATCGCAGCCTTTTAGTAATCCATTTATGGTAGAAGAGCAATTAGAACAGCTCATATATATTTTTATATTTTGAATCGGTGGTTAAATTTACCGATAATATGTTCGTATTTAATTTTCAAAGGGTAAATATACTCAATATTGATAAAAAAAAGATAAGGCTATTTAATCTTTACACTTATTATTTTAGCAGGGCAGGATTCTTTGGCTTTTAAACAATCTTCTAATATAGTATTATCAGGTGATTTTAAAGTGTGGAATCCTTTTCTATCCTGCGATTGCAACAAAATACATTTCCCGTCTTTTTTTGACATCTGAAACTGCTTTGGCGCCATTTCAACGCAGTAATTACAACCGATACATTTTTTTCGTTGTAAAGTTATGATGACCATTTTTTATAATTATTATTGAAAATTGCAGGGGCAAATGTAATATTTAAAAATATAAGTTAAAAACTGGTAACTTTTTTATTAATTTGTAAGATGCTATTTAAAGATATC
Organism: Flavobacteriaceae bacterium; assembly: GCA_029938265.1. Taxonomy (GTDB): domain Bacteria; phylum Bacteroidota; class Bacteroidia; order Flavobacteriales; family Flavobacteriaceae; genus Namhaeicola. The sequence continues at coordinate 12,206 of JAOZVI010000033.1, forward strand.
ATAGGGCAAGAAAATATTAAAAAATTCTTAACAAAAACTGTTATAAATGGTAGGATTCCTCATGCTCAATTATTTGTAGCACCTCAGGGAAGCGGTGCTTTATTAATGGCAATTGCCTATGCACAGTATATTTTATGTAATAATAAAGAATGGGAAAACGATACCGGTGATAAGAATTGTAATGCAAAATTTAAAAAATTAATACACCCAGATCTGCATTTTGTTTTTCCTGTTGCTGCCAGAAATAAAAATGAAAAACATCCTGTAAGTGATATGTATTTGGAAGAATGGAGGAGATTTGTAAAAGAATCACCTTATGGAAGTTTGTATAACTGGTATCAGCTTTTAGGTATTGAAAATAAACAAGGACGAATAGGTGTTGATGAAGCTGAAAATATAGTTAAGAAATTAGCACTAAAATCATATGAAGGTGGATATAAAATAATGATTATTTGGATGGCTGAAAAAATGAATATTTCTGCTGCCAATAAATTGTTGAAACTTATTGAAGAACCTCCAAAAAAAACTTTATTGCTTTTGTTGGCCGAAAATGAAGAACAGATCATTAAGACAATATTGTCGCGTTGTCAGGTATTGCATTTTGGAAGTTTAAGTGAATATGATATTAAGGATGCATTGGTGAAAAACGAAAATATTGATGAAAATTTTGCGCATAAAATTGCTCATAGAGCCAATGGTAATTACAATAATGCAATTCATCTACTACACGATGATGCCAATGAGCTGGTTTTTGAAAACTGGTTTATTTTTTGGGTCAGATCAGCATTTAAAGCCAAAGGAAATGCATCTGTAGTTCAGGATCTGGTTGGATGGAGTGATGAAATTGCTAAAACCGGACGAGAAACTCAAAAACGCTTTCTTTTGTATTGTTTACAATTTTTCCGACAGGCATTATTATTGAATTATAAAGCTGATAATTTGGTTTTTTATGAACCTCAGACCCAAAATTTTGATTTGAAAAAATTCGCTCCATTTGTTCATGGCGCCAATATTGAAAGTATTAACCAAGCTCTGAACGATGCTATTTACCATATTGAAAGAAATGGAAATGCAAAAATTATTTTATTAGACCTTTCAATTAAATTGACTAGATTTTTACACCAAAAGGAGGGGTAAAAATTTGAGATTTATAATTCAATGTTAAATATTTTTTTTTAAAAACAACAATGTCAAAAAATTGTTAATCTTTATTTTAACTACTCGGTAATACATAAAAGAAAACTGCCATAAAATGGCAAAAACTCCCAAATAAAACAAAAATATGAAAAATTGCATGGTTATATTTCATGCTTTTTATGCTGTATAAGAGTGCTCCGAAGGTATAAGATAAACCACCGGCCAATAACCAAAGTAAGCCTTCTAAAGGAAAATTTTCTACCAGCGGTTTTATTGCAATAATAATAACCCATCCCATTAGAACATATGCTATAGTTGATAGTTTATCATATTTACCAATGTAAAATAATTTAAAAATTATTCCAAACAAAGCCAACCCCCAGGATATACCAAATATTATCCAACCGATCGTGTTAGGTAAAACAACCAAGGCAAATGGGGTGTAAGTTCCGGCTATCAATACATAAATTGCAGCGTGATCAAAAATATTTAATTTAAAACGTAATTTTGGATTTTGCACATAGTGATATAAAGTTGAAGCAGCATATAAAACAATTAAACTAGCACCAAAAATTGCAAAACTTGTAATATGCCAAACAGTTCCATACAGACTTGAATAAACTACCAATAGTACTAAAGCAGCAATACTTAAAACTAACCCAATAGCATGTGTGATCACATTTATTTTTTCTTCTTTTGAATTGTAATATTTAACTTCTTTTGACATCTAATTATCTTAAAAATGGTTTCACTTTTTAATTTTGATCGGTTTTTAATTCTTTGTAGATAATATTATATGTATTGTTCTTTAATGAATTTCTATCTTTTAATGTTAGATCTTTTGTTTGTAAAAAACGATGAATTTTAACTCTAAGTTCTCCAGGGTTACCTTTAAAAAAGGTAAATGGAAATCTTTTTTTACAATCATAAAATGTTAGTGGAACCAATGGAATTTGAAATTCAATTGCCAGTCTAAAAGCACCATTATGGAAATAATCTAATACAATACTTTCATGATCAGGCACTTTTCCTTCAGGAAAAATACATATGCTCAATCCATTATTTAATCTTTTTTTGGCTTCGTAAAATGCACTGTTCTTACTTTTAGTATTATTTCGATCAACCAGAATACAGGTCCGTTTATAAACATATCCAAATATTGGAATATTTGCCAATTCTTTTTTTCCTAAAAAAACAAATGGGTTTTTACTGATCGAAAGCATTAACATTATGTCGATTATTGAAGTGTGATTTGGACAAAAAACATAGCTCTTATCAGGTAAAATTTCTTCTTCGGCAAATACTTTTGGAGAAAATCCCATCATAAACAATATAACTTTTGCCCATATATGCGCAATCTTATAAAATGCAGGATATCTGCTTTCTTTTGAAATAACAATTACAAGAATGGGTAAGGCAATAATTATTGTTGTAAATACTATGAAGTAGAACCACAAGCGCCAGAATAGAATAAATATATTTTTAAATAAATTCATCAAAGCCAAAAATAGATTTTTTTTTGCACTTAAATAAATTTAGATGGTAAATACGAAATATGTATTTTTGTCTTTTTAATATTTAAAAAACAGTTAATTAATGTCGAGAATACTTACAGGAGTACAAAGTACCGGAACACCCCATTTAGGAAATTTATTAGGAGCAATCATTCCTGCTATTGAAATGTCGAAGAATTCAAAAGATGATTCTTTTTTGTTTATAGCTGATATGCATTCGCTTACATTGATAAAAGATGCAACAATCTTAAAACAAAATACTTATAGTACTGCTGCAACTTGGCTAGCATGTGGTTTAGATGTTGAAAAAACTGTTTTTTACCGTCAAAGTGATGTGCCTCAGGTAACTGAATTATCCTGGTATTTAAGTTGCTTTTATCCATATCAAAGATTGACATTAGCACATAGTTTTAAAGATAAAGCGGATAGGTTAGAGGATGTAAATGCCGGTTTGTTCTCTTATCCGATGTTGATGGCGGCAGATATTTTAATTTATGATGCAGATGTTGTGCCGGTTGGAAAAGATCAGTTGCAACATTTAGAAATGACGCGTGATGTTGCCAATAGATTTAATCATCAAATGGGAGAGACTTTGGTTCCGCCACAAGCAAAAATTCAAAAAGGCACCATGTATGTTCCCGGAACTGATGGCGAAAAAATGAGTAAATCAAAAGGAAATATCATCGATATATTTTTACCTGATAAGCAATTGCGTAAGCAGATTATGAAGGTTAAAACAGATTCTACACCTTTGGAAGATCCGAAAGATCCAAATACATGTAATTTATTTACTTTGTATAAACTGATTGCTACTGAACAACAGACCGAAGATCTGCGCACAAAATATTTAGCCGGCAATTATGGTTATGGTCATGCCAAGCAAGCATTTTATGAATTGCTTATAGAAAAATATGCAAAGGAACGCGAATTGTATAATTATTATATGAACAATTTATCCGAGATTGATAAAGCTCTGGAAATTGGTGCTAAAAAAGCACATGAAGTAGCTGATGATGTCTTACAAAGAGTTAGAAACAAATTGGGGTATTGATCTTTAAAGTGAGAGGTGTGAAGTGTGAAGTGTAAACATGAACATCCCTGATTAGTGCTAATCGGTTTTATTAATTTTTCTCGCTACTAAGAGAGTCGTAAAGTTTCTAAAGAATTATTAGTTTCGTTCCGTTTCTTCATCTACCCATTTCTTAGGAAGCTTCCAACTTCTAACATTCATTCTACTGTACATACTTCTAAATTCAGCATTCCTTGTTCTGAAATCAAAATGAATATCGAACAAGCCCGCTTGCCGGTGTGGCAGGGATTAACGATCTTAGAATATCAAATTTTAAAAGTTTACACTATCATCATACAAATTCAGCATTAAAAATGTCAGAAAAATGTTTTAATATTTTTGATTTAACTTCCTTATGTGAAATCTTTTTGTTGAGTTCGGTTTCTAATGAGGTTACAGTTTTACCTCTGATGCCACAGGGAATAATATGATCAAAAAACCCCAGATCAGTACTAACATTTAGGGCAAATCCATGCATGGTAACCCAACGTGAAGTTCTTACACCCATGGCACAAATTTTTCGTGCAAGAGGTGTACCAACATCTAACCAAACCCCGGTCTCACCTTTGCTTCTTTCTCCTTTTAAACCGTATTCGGCAATGGTTTGTATGATAACCTCTTCTAATTTACGCATGTATAAATGGATATCCGGAAAGAAATTATCTAAATTGATAATCGGATAACCAACAATTTGACCCGGACCATGATAGGTAATATCACCACCTCGATTTGATCTGATAAATGAAATTCCTTTTTCCTTTAAGTTTTCTTCATTTAATAATAAATTGTTGATGTTTCCATTTTTTCCAATGGTGTAAACATGAGGATGTTCAGTAAATATAAAATAATTTGGAGTTAGATGATCAGTTTTATTTTTCCTGTTATCGAGTTTGATGTCAATAATTTCTTCAAATAATTTTACTTGATAATTCCAGGCATCCTGATAATCTTTTAATCCCAATTCCTGTAATTGAATCTTTTGCATAATGAATGAGTGAATGAATGAGAGATTGTTTGGGTAAGTATTTTACTACAATAAACCTCACGTTGTCATTACCTGATCTTATTCCAAAATTACCGTAAAGCTAAGAGATTTTGGATCCTCTGTAATGGTTTTTAAATTTGTTTCAATGTATAAGGTCTTTCTATCAGAGCTATATCTGGCATTTTTGTAAGTAGTGCTTTTTATTGGTTTTGGAAAATGATATTCTAAGGCGTAGGTCATTTCATCCATATATGACATTGATTGTTCCATTGATTTTTTATAAGCTTCTTTTTGTTCTTTGGTTAATTCTCTTTCAATAACTTTTCGTTCAAATTTTTTACCATTGAAACTAAATTTAACATCAGTGGGAGAAGTGGGAGATTCTTCATTTTTATTTTCATTAATTGAACTCCCCTTTGAGATCTTGTCCTGTAAATTTTCAAGTTCATTAAGATCTTTAAAATCAAAAATAAAGTCCATTAAAAAAATTCCTTTAGCTTCATCAGTAGCAATATGTAATTTCATATCTTCTAATGCTTTCAATTTTTCTTGTTCTTCTTTAGAAAGTTTGGCAATACTGTCTTTTTTTTCGATAAGAAAATCATTAAAATTGATGAGTGTATCAAATACTTCAGGATCTTCAATTTCAATTGAATCTCCAATATCTTGTATGGCTTTCATCATGGAGCTCATATCCATATTTAAAGTATAAGAACCGCTACCATCACTGTTGAGGTTAATTTTTTCAGTAAATTGGCAAGATATAATACTGATTATGACAAGAATAATACTTAAATATTTTAGAATTGTTTGCATATTTTTAATTTTTAGGATTATTAAGAATAATCAAAGCGGCAATTACCCCGGGCACCCAGCCTAAAGTGGTTAAAATTAATACAATTAAAACTGAACCGCAACCTTTGTCAAGAACAGCTAATGGAGGCATAATTATGGATAACAGAACGCGCCAGAAATTCATATGGTTATATTTGAAATTCTATACAAAAATCGATAAAAATTCTATATCTACGGTGTCATATTTAAAAAAATCAATATTTTAAAAATTGAAAGATTAAATAATTCTATTTTAAAATTTTAATATTGTTCAATCACAATTACACATTGCCTATTTTTGAAAAGCGTTGTACATTTGCGCCTTATTATTAAAAACAAATATTTTAACAAATGCAATTATCAGAACAAGAAATTGTACGTAGAGAATCCCTACAGAAATTAAGAGATCTAGGAATAAACCCTTATCCTGCTGAGCAATTTAAAACTTCAGCAAATGTAAAAGAGGTTATTGATAAATTTGAAACCTTAGAAAATAAAGAAGTAATTCTTGCCGGTAGAATGATGAGCAGAAGAATTATGGGAAAAGCTTCGTTTGCAGAATTGAAAGATGCTACAGGAAGGATACAAATTTATCTTAATAGAGATGAGATTTGCCCTGATGAAGATAAAACTATGTACAATGATGTGTTTAAAAAATTGCTGGATATTGGTGATATTATTGGTATAAAAGGTGAGGTTTTTAAAACCAAGGTTGGCGAAAAATCGGTAAAAGTTAAAGAATTAACCTTATTATCAAAAGCTTTAAAACCTTTACCAATTGTTAAAGTAGATGCAGATGGAAAGACCCATGATGCTTTTAGTGATGCTGAACAGCGTTACCGTCAGCGTTATGTTGATCTGATTGTAAATGATCATGTTAAAGAAACTTTTATCAAGCGTACAAAGATCACCAATTCTATTCGTCAGTTTTTTAATGAACGTGGCTATTTGGAAGTTGAAACACCTATTTTACAACCAATTCCGGGAGGCGCTGCTGCTCGTCCGTTTGTAACACATCACAATGCATTGAACATGCCTTTGTACTTGCGAATTGCCAATGAACTATATTTAAAAAGATTGATCGTTGGTGGTTTTGATGCTGTTTATGAGTTCTCTAAAGATTTTAGAAATGAAGGGATGGATCGTACGCATAATCCTGAGTTTACCGTAATGGAATTGTATGTTGCTTACAAAGATTACCATTGGATGATGGAAATGACAGAGCAGTTATTAGAAAAAGTTGCTTTAGATTCTAATAAAAATACTGAAGTTCAGGTAGGTGAAAATAAGATCAATTTTAAAGCGCCATATGCAAGAGTGCCAATTTTAGAGGCCATTAAAATCCATACAGGTTTTGATGTTGCAAATATGAATGAAGATGAACTTCGTGATGTTTGTAAAAAGGTAGGAATTGAAGTTGATGAAACTATGGGTAAAGGAAAGTTGATCGATGAATTGTTTGGTGAAAAATGTGAACATCATTATATACAACCAACATTTATTATTGATTATCCAAAAGAAATGAGCCCCTTGTGTAAAGAGCATCGTGATAATCCTGAATTGACAGAGCGTTTTGAACTAATTGTGAACGGTAAAGAACTGGCAAATGCATATTCTGAATTAAATGACCCAATCGACCAGTTAGAACGTTTTCAGGATCAATTAAAATTATCTGAAAAAGGAGATGATGAAGCCATGTTTATTGATAATGATTTTGTACGTGCTTTAGAATATGGTATGCCTCCAACTTCGGGTATAGGAATTGGTATTGACCGTTTGGTAATGTTTATGACCAATAATGCTTCTATTCAGGAAGTATTATTCTTTCCTCAAATGAAACCAGAACGTAAAGCAATAGCCCTTAGTGAAGAGGCAAAAGGAGTTTTAGAGAAACTAAAAATGAAAAGTGAATCACTTTTAAATGATCTAAAAATAGAATCAGGTTTGTCTAACAAAAAGTGGGATAAGGCTATTAAAGAATTGACAAAGAATAAATTAGCAAAAGTAAATAAAACCGATGTAGGTTTGTTTGTGGAGG
>JAOZVI010000034.1:0-5960 GCA_029938265.1 Flavobacteriaceae bacterium
CATCTTCTTTATCTTTCTTTTTCCCTTTCACCTTATTCCAAATTTTAATTTCATCATCAGCTGTTAAACCTGAGTCGATCTCTACATTGATACCATCCGAAATACCAAGTTTTATATCTCTTCTTTCAAATTCCTGATCACCTGTCTTCACTTCAACATAAGGTATATCTTCTTTTTTATCAAACTGTAATAAGGATTCTTTAATTGATAAAACACTATCCTTTTTTTCTAAAACAATATCAGCATTAGCACTATAACCGGCTCTTATAAAATAACCCTTATCTAAAGTAACATCTGCTTTGATCTTAAATTGTACTGCACCACTTTCTTCTGTTCCTTTTGGTGCAATAAATGTTAATCTAGCAGGAAACTTTTTACCATCTATAGCGCCCAGTGCAACTTCAATATCAATACCATCTTTTAATTTACCAACTTCTGCTTCATCAACTTTTCCTTCAAAGATCATTTTACTCATATCTGCAATTGAAGCAATAGTAGTACCTGCGTTAAAATTATTACTTTGAATAACCTGATATCCTTCTTTTACAGGAATTTCTAATATCATACCCGAAGTAGTTGCCCTAATATTTGTATTTGCCATACCAGAAGAACTTGATGATCCTTTTTTTATGATCTGGTAATCATTTTGTGCATTGATAAGATCTTGCTTAGCCTGATTGTAATTCAGTTCGATCGTTTCAAAATCTTTTCGTGAAATTACACCACTGTCATATAATTTTTTATTTCGATTATAGACTATTTTGGCATTATCTACTTGCAATTTCATTTTATTTATTCTGCCCCTGGCATTTGTTAATGCCTGCTCATTAGGCACAACCCTCACTTTAGCAAGTAAATCACCTTTTTTAACTTCAGCTCCTTCTTCAACAAATATTTTATCAATAATACCTGATATTTGCGGTTTGATCTCAACCTCTTCTAAAGGTATTACTTTTCCGGTGGCTACAGTTTTTCTAACAATATTAGTCTTAAATGGTTTTTCTGTCTCATAAGATATAGCCGATTTGTTATTTTTCTTGCCAAACCAAATTAATACAGCTATTAATGCTATGGCAATTCCGCCAAATATTAAAGTTTTTTTCATTATGATCTATTTTATTCTGTTTGATTATTAATTATTCATCTCTTAAAGCATCTATCGGCTTAATACTAACTGCTGTTTGAGCAGGAATCAAGCCAATAAAAGTACCTAAAATCACCAAAGTAACAGCAGCAATTATTATAACAGGAATATCAACTGTTGGATTGGTTAAAACCGCATCATCACCTTTACCTATAGTTGCATCAATAATCATCAATACAATTCCTCCAAAAATAATTCCTAAAGCTCCTGCTATACTTGTTAAAAAAACTGATTCTAAAATAATTTGACGTTTTATCTCCCAAGGTTTTGCTCCTAATGCACGTCTTATTCCAATTTCATTTGTTCTTTCTTTTACTGTAATTAGTAATATATTACCTATAGCAAATACTCCTGCAATTAAAGTTGCAATACCAACAAACCATGTTAAAAACTGCATACCTTTTAAAAATCCGGTTACTTTATCTATTTCTTTTCCCAAATTAAAACTACCAAATGCTCTATTATCCTTTGGGTGTACTTTATGGACATTTTTTAGTAATAACTTCACATCAGCTTCTATTTGAGATATATCAAACTCGGGTTGTCCGGTAATCATCATCCATCCCATAGTATCTCCTGTATTGTAAACTTGCTGATAAGTAGTAAAAGGTATATGAATTGCACCTTGTGGTCCTCCCATTTTAACCTGCCCCTCTTTGTATAAGCCCACAACTTTGTAGTTTATATTATTGATCTTGATATACTGTTCTATAGGATATTCATCTTTATCAAAAAGCTGCTTATAAATTTCATTTTCTATAACACATACTTTTTTCTTTTCCTTTATGTCATTATGATTGATAAATCTTCCATAAACCAAATCCTTTTTCTCAACTTTATCCAATTCAGGGTAATCTCCATAAATACCAAATGTTCCAGATTTAAAATTATTAGTAGCCAAAGCTTGTGTTTGATGTCTTGGTACTACAAATTCTAAACCATCTATTTCACTTTTTATCTTATCAAGATCTGACATTTTAAGTGTTACTCTTTTTCCTTCCTGGAAACCCTTAAATGGTTTACTTGTTGATTGTGCCCATACAAAAACACTATTGGTAGCAAAATTTCCAAATAATTTATTAAAATTATTCTCCATTCCTCTTGCAGCGCCCAATAAAACAACCAACAAAAAAATACCCCACATTACGCCAATAATCGTAATTGCAGTACGCAATTTATTTTTACGAATACTTCCGTAAATCTCTTGCCATGTATCTATATCAAATAAAAATTTCATATTTTATTATCTATTGTTTAATCTTTACTATTCATCGTTTAATGCAACGATTGGTTTTATTCTTGCAGCTCTTTTCGCAGGAATATAGCCTGCAATTGTACCTGCAATCACTAAAACTATAGTTGCCCCAACAACAACATAGGTTTCAACACTTGGATTTATGATAAAAAAGGTTTCTAATTTATCTCCAATGGCTTTTAAAGTAAATACACCTATCATTAAACCTGAATAACCGGCAATAGCTGTTACAAATATTGATTCTAACATGATCATGCCTATGATTGATTTTGGCGTAGCTCCTATAGCTTTTCTAATACCCAACTCTTTGGTACGTTCTTTAACTATGTAAACCATAATATTACTAATTCCAATAATTCCAGCTATCAAAGTACCTATACCTATAAATAGAATTATAACATTAAGTACCATCATAAATTGCTGTACACCCTTTGCTCCTTCAGCATAATTTTGAACTCTCAGCGCTCCCTGATCTCGCGGATCAATATTGTGTTTTTCCTTTAGCATTTTAGTAAGTGTTCTGGTAAACGCCAGTGCCTGATCAACACTTAATTTAGGATTATACGTTAATCCAAACCTATCCAACTCGTCATTATCACGATACATTCCCTGAGCCGTTGTAAAAGGTGTATAAATATATCGTTCATCGTTATCACCTCCAGGATCACTAAAAACACCTACAACTTTATACGAAATACCATCTAAATTGATATTTTTACCTATAGCGCTCAATTCACCAAAAAGATCTTTTTCCACCAATCTCCCAACAGCAATAACCTTTGCTCTTTTTTGGATATCTAGGACACTTAAAAATCTACCATCAATAACTTCTGCCGATTCTAATGGCTGATAATCAGGATAAACTCCTCTTACAGTATATCTATTTTGTTCTCCTTTATAAACTGCCTGAACATTATATCTTTCAATATTTGGACTAAAGAATTGGATATCATCTTCAAACTTTTCATTGATAAACTTGGTATCATCATTTTTAAATTGAATTTTTCTACCACTTTGTAATCCTTTATATGGCTTGGTCGTTCTACCTGATCTTATATAAACTGAATTTTGAGCATCGCCTGCAAACTGTTTTTCAAAAGTGTGCTTTAAACCATTTCCTATTCCAAACAAAAGTGTAAATAGCAATATTGCAAATGCTATAGTAAACCCAGAGAGAATAGTTCTTAATTTATTCTTCTTTAGGGTTTGGAACATTTCTATCCAACGGTCTAAATCAAACATTTGATTATACTTTTGCTTTTACTATTTTAGGTTTTCTTTCATCACTCATAATAACACCATCTTTTAAGCGAATAATTCTATCGGTTTGTTCGGCAATATCTTCCTCGTGTGTAATCACCAAAATCGTCATACCTTCATCATGAATTTCACTTAACAATTCCATTATTTGTTCTGAAGTAACCGAATCTAACGCTCCGGTAGGCTCATCAGCTAAAATTAATTTTGGTTGGGTAACCAAGGCTCTAGCTACAGCAACTCTTTGTTTTTCACCTCCTGAAAGTTCATTCGGCAAATGGTCAGCTCTATCTTTTAGACCAACTTTTTCTAAATACTTTAGAGCTATCCTTTGTCTTTCTTTTCTTTTAACACCTTTATATACAAGGGAAGTGCTACATTTTCAAGTGCATTTTTATAGGTGATCAAATTAAAAGATTGAAATACAAATCCTAAAAATTTATTCCGTAAAATTGCTGCTTTTTTCTCATCAAGATTTTCAATTAATTGATTGTTTAGATAATAATTGCCCTCATCATGGGTATCTAATAATCCGATAATATTTAGCAATGTAGATTTTCCAGAACCTGAGGACCCCATAATAGATACAAATTCACCTTCTTTTATATGTAGATCTAATCCCTTTAATACATGTAGAGAATCCTTTCCTATGGGATATGATTTATGAAGTTTTTCAAGTTTTATCATTTGGTTATTTTAGTTTTTCAAATATAAAAATCGTTTGTTATTTAATCTCTTAAGCCTTTGTTAAAAATTAGAAAAACATTTTATCTAACTACGCTTAATAAAAACATTAAATAATATTATTTGACGTTTATTGCAAGCTCTGCAATGCTTCTATCCTTTTAATTATGAAAAGAGATAAAACAATAATATGTCTTTTCCTCATTACAATCAGACGCTGCTCAACAAATTTTGTTACAGTATGCTATCATTATTTTTACAACTGATTCAATTATTTTAATTGAATACAAAATAGTTTATGTTAAAACTACTGCTGCACTACGAATAGATAAGAATCTAAAATCCTTTTGGAATTATACTTACTGTTAGATTATCAGAACATTGAGAAGTTAGTTATATGATAGGTTATGAAATCATGAATATGATCTTGTTGTAAAAAATATTTATAAATGGTTTGGAAAACAAGAGAAATGCACTGTTAATATCCATTCAGATAAGAATAGATCTTTGTAAATATTTTCAAAATAGAATTAAAAAAAAACAGGCCAAAATTTTTTAAATTTCGACCTGCCAATCCCCTTTTTTAGCAATTCTTTTCCCTTTTTTTTAAATGAATTCCCCCCTTTTTTAATTAAATCCCTTTTTTTTAATAAAAATAAATTATAATTTTGTCAGCAATTTTTCTTCCGTATACAATGGTATTTTAACTCTTGTTTTTCCCCAGGCCAATACCATTTGAGTTCCGAAAGTTTTTGAGTTAAACCCAATTGAAAAGATATCAATCGGTTTACCATTAGTTGCAGGTACTTTAATTCTTGCAATATCTTTATCAGAATTATAGAAATACGTACCATATGTGTCAGTATTCGAATTTAAGATGATCGTCCAATAATCTTTATTCGGAATTGTATATAAAACATATGTTCCTGCCTTTACATATTTATTTCCAAACATCACATCTTTATAAAACTTAATTTCTGTAGCTTCATTAGCACCTGTTCTCCATAATTCTCCGAAAGGAATTTCTGTTCCAAAAACTGAATCCTGTTCAGTAATTGGTCTGCCATAAAGAACTTTTATCTGTGGTTTTAGATCATTCTTTTCTTTGTAGTAGGTTATGTCATGTGAATCTTTATCAAGACTACTAAAATGCTGTGCGTTAGCTAATTGAATAGTAAATAACAACATTGATAACCATAATAATATAGCCAAAATCTTAATCTTTTTCATAGCATTTGTTTTTTGATTTTTAAAATACTTAAACGCACAGGGCTTTTATATATTGCTCTTTATAGAATTCATAATGAGCAGTTTATATTATTTTTAGACTTTATCCTTGTCGATTTTTTGTTTGGTTATAACACCACTATCAATTGTAATATCACTTGTAATCACAAAATCTGAAGTGTAAACCTTTAATGTATAAGTACCTTCTTCTAACTTGGTTTTATCAATTTCACAAACCTTACCCCTATTTGCTGACTGGTGTATCAATTCGTGGTTTGCAGGCGCTAAGATCTCGTATTTATAAAAGTTCTCTGCAGATGTTAATTGTAAATTATCCAAATTTGAATTGTCAATTATTGTAATGGCATCTTCTCCATTAGGAAAGGTTGTTAC
>JAOZVI010000034.1:6060-19699 GCA_029938265.1 Flavobacteriaceae bacterium
GTCAATTATTGTAATGGCATCTTCTCCATTAGGAAAGGTTGTTACATATTTTGTTATTTTATCAACCTGTTCTTGTTGTGCAAATCCGATTAAACTTATTAAAGTAATGACGATGGTTAAAAATGTAGTTTTCATAGCAATTTTTTTATAATTATTAATATATTATTTTACTGTTTATAAATTCTAATTTATAATTGATCACATATTCATTTAAAGTATATACACCTTCTCTATAATCAAAATGATTATCATTAATTTTAAATGATTCATGTGTCATTTCATGTGTGTTGCTTTCGAAATTTGATTTATTTACTAAACTATTAACAACTAGCACATTGGTATTATCAAGAGTGATTTTAATATCAAGATCATTTACTGATTGTTCATAATTTTTTTCATCCTGATGTAATATTTCTATAATCCCTTCGTTATTTTGTTGTGAAAATCCGATTAATCCAACAAATAAGAAACCTAAAACTAATATCGTATTTTTCATAATTGAAAACTTTAAGTTAAAAATCTAAATTCTATTATAGAATTCTTTAAAATTTCGGGATAATTGTTTTTGTTATCGTTTTTAGGTTCGAACATTTTAAATAACATATTTAGTAAGTTTGATAAATTGATCTAAAGAGTTTCTAGAATATTTTTTAGATCAAAAAATTAAAATTTCAAAATGTCATTTATTCAGAGAGAGTAAATTGAGATGTTCGTCTCTAATTACACTTCAAATATAAGTGCAAAAAAGTATGTAAAACAATAGATAAAAATGGTAATTTTATATATCCCTATAAACCGTGATATAGATATTGTAAGCAAAAATAATTGATTTTAGAAAGAATAAATGAATTTACATTATTGAATATCAGCTACTTAAAATAGAGCAATAAAATTACAAAACCTTCGTTACCCGTTTGTTTATATATTTAAAAAAGATCAAAATAATTTTTTAATAAATATGCTTTATTAAAAAACTCACCATAAACAGGTAATTTACAATTCCGTGTAAATGGCTAAATTCATTATTATTTTTGGGTATAAATCAAAAATATTATAATTATGAAATTTGTTTTTTTTTATAAAAAAGGGTGGAAAATTTAAAAATATTTTTTTTATTTAGAAAAATATTCTCATTTTCAGGACAGTTTTTTACCTAAATACATCAACTTGTACCCAGCTTCAACTGGCATTTGATCACTATCAGATGGAAGTATAAGAATTTCATCTTCATTATCTTTAATAAATAAAGGTATCGACTTAATCTCATCTTTAGTAGCTTCCATAAGCTTTAAATAGTGATCTTTTGAAGTGATCTCAACCTCATTAATATCTGGATAATCTCTTACAACTTCACTTATATTAATATAATCGTCAGTTTGTGAAAACAAGCCGTGAACCGGATTATTTTTAGGATCACGCATTTCTAAAGAACTGATCAGTCTATAAGCTCCTTCCTCACCAAAATATGGCTTTAATTTATTAATGGCATACTCATTGATCGTAAAAGATCCTGTTAATGCCATCAAATAACCAATATCATTTAATTCAATATTCTCTACAAGATCCTCAGAATATATATCACACACAATAGCTTCCAAATTTTTATTTTTTGCGTTTTCAACATGTTTCGGATTACTATCAATTAATACAACTCTTCTACCGGAATTTTGAAGATAAGTAGCAATTAATATTGCCGATTGAGATGCGCCAATTATTAATATTCCTTCTGATTTTTTTAGCATTACTCCAAAAATGCGTGCAAATAAACGAGCAGTAGTAGCATTTAATAAAACTGTTCCCAAAACGATCATAAATACCAAAGGTGTAATATAATTAGCCCCCTCTACTCCTTGCATTGATAATTTTGATCCGAACAGTGAAGCAATTCCGGCAGCCACAATCCCCCTAGGACCAACCCAGCTTATAAAAAGTTTTTCGTTAAGCTTTAAATCTGATTTTCTGGCACTCAAAAAAACAGCCAAAGGTCGTATAAGTAAAACAACTACTAGAAATAACAACAAAGACTTCCAGTTATATATCAATTCCAGATCTATCATATTGATTTGTGCAGAAAGGAGGATAAAAAGTATGGATATTAATAATATACTAATGGTCTCTTTAAAATACATGATATCTTTTAAAATATCTATCTTCATATTCCCCAATACCATTCCCATAATAACAACTGCCAATAAACCACTCTCATGTGCAAAAAAATCAGATAGAACAAAAACTGTTAAAACTGATGCCAATGAAACTGCATTTAACAAATAATGTGGAATCCATCTATGCTTTAAGGCCATTGCTAATGCATGGGCTGATGAAAATCCAATAGAAAATCCTATGACAATTATTTTCCCAAATTCAATCAGCGCTTCTTTGGTATAATTATTTCCCTGTAACTCGCCTACACTAATAAATTCGTAAACTAAAACAGCAGCCAGCGCTCCAATGGGGTCTATCAAAATGCCTTCCCATTTTAATATGGTAGAAATATCCTTTTTAATGGCTAAATTTCTTAATATTGGCGTAATAACTGTAGGACCTGTTACAATGATCAATGAAGAAAACAAAAAAGACAAAGACCAACTTAAACCAATTGTATAATGCGCTGTAATACCAGCAAATATTAAGGTAATAAATGAACCTAAAGTAATTAATCTATAAATTACCGGACCAACACTCTTAATTTCTTCTTTTTTTAAGGTCAAACCTCCTTCAAATAATATCAGACTGATAGCAAGTGACACAAAACCAAATAGACGTTCACCTGGAAAAAGCCCTGTTTCACCATTCCAAACAGGTTCGATCCATTTATTACCATCTTCAGATATAAGTGTAGAAATAGGTCCAACAAATAGTCCTATTAAAATTAAGGGTAAAATTGCGGGTATTTTCAATTTCCATGCCAGCCATTGTGCCATGATTCCCAAAATAATAATTCCTGCTAATTCTAACATAATTTATCTTTATAAAACCTACCCTACAAATATAATTTTTTTATTTTGTTATGCCCTTTAATTTAAATTCAATATTTGTTTAATATTCTAAGAAATATTTAAAGCATCATAGTAAATATCAATAGTATTTTTACCATATTTCACAAATTTTTAAAAGCAATGCAAAAATAACATTTGTTTGTTTTTAATCCTGATTTTGATTAACTTAGCTCCATTCTATAAAGAAAATATTGGTTAATTATTTTTATTAAACTCTTCTCTTTTGGATGTTACATTTCTCAATTAAGAATTTTAAACAGCAGAATATTTTCTGCTTCAATTTAATTTTAAATGTTCATATATGTATGATAAAAAATCTGATTTAGCAGGTCCGGGAATTAGCACTTACAAAGAAGTGAAAAAAATTCTACCGGATAATTATCAAGCTCTTTTACCTCCTTTAAAAAGGATGGAAGCCCTATTTATGATCAA
This sequence comes from Flavobacteriaceae bacterium, assembly GCA_029938265.1. Classification (GTDB taxonomy): domain Bacteria; phylum Bacteroidota; class Bacteroidia; order Flavobacteriales; family Flavobacteriaceae; genus Namhaeicola. The sequence goes on from JAOZVI010000034.1 coordinate 9,492, forward strand.
AGAATATATTGAAAAAGGACTTGCAGAAGCTTTAAACCTTCAAATGGTACAAGTTCCGCTTATTGTTAGTAAAGATAGTGGTGTTAATGATTATCTTGATCGAGATGGATCTCGTACTCCCGTTGAATTTCCAGCAGGATTAGGATTACCAAAAAGGATTGAAGCCCAGGTAGTTCAGGCAGCTACCAAATGGAAAAGAATGGCACTGGCTCAATTTGATTGTGCTGTTGGTCAGGGAATTAATACTGACATGAAAGCAATTAGAAAAGATTACTTTTTAGATCATGATCATTCTTCTTATGTAGATCAGTGGGATTGGGAAAAGAGAATTACTACAGATGACAGAAATCTTGATTATTTAATAACAACTGTTAAAAAAATATGGAAAGTGATTAGAGATGCCGGTATGATGGCAAAAGAAAAATTTCCAGAATTAAACGATAAAAAGTATCCGGATTTTCCGGAAGAACTCAAATTCTTTCATGCCGAAGAAATCCTGGAAATGTATCCTGATCTTCCCCGAAAACAAAGAGAAACAAAGCTGATACAAAAATATAATGCTGTTTTTATTATCGGAATCGGTTCAGTTCTAAAAGATGGTTACCCTCATGAAATGCGTGCTGCCGATTATGATGACTGGATCACTCCTTCTATTGTAAAAAACGGAGAACAAATGTACGGTCTTAATGGTGATATTTTGGTATGGAATCCAGTAACTAAGAGAAGACATGAATTAACCTCAATGGGAATTCGGGTAACTAAAGAAACCTTGAAAGCTCAATTAAAACTTTCAGGTCAGTTAGATTTTCTCAAATTACCTTACCATCAGGCTATTTTAAATGATAAAATACCTTTGAGCATTGGTGGAGGTATCGGTCAGGCGCGTACTTATATGTATCTTTTAAGAACAGCTCATTTGGGAGAAGTAACTGTTTCGATCTGGCCAGATGAATTAAAAAAGATCTGTGATGAAAAAAATATTCATGTTTTAGAATAGTTGGTTTTGATTACTTAAATTGATTTATGTTAAAAATCCTGTAATATTCATTTATAGGATTTTTTTAATAAAAATTTCTTGGAACTAACTATCCTCGAGGTAGAACCATCGAGGTATTTCGCTGGTTTCATACCCAATCAAGTTGGGCACGAGTCTTTGACATGAATGTCAAAAACCGAAATTTATTATTTAGATCCCCTTCGGGGATGACACTTCGGCTTTGGCTCAGTGCAAGCTATTTTATAGGAAACCCCGGGGCAAGCCCCGAGGAATTCTTTGCGATTAAATATTGTTAACGAACCAAAAATGCTTGTAATAAGCACTTTATATGTTTAGTTTCTACCCCCAAGATCAACAACTCTGGCCTGAAAACAATTTCAAAAAGTCATCACATTTTATAATAGTTGTTAAAAAAATACGTTTTAAAGTAAATTGCTAATGAAAAATTTTACTGTAAATGTTAGAATCCACTAATAGTGCCTATAGATTTTCTTTGTTTAAAAATCTCATTTCTGAAAAACCCGATATTATTATTGACATCAATGATGTTTATAATATCATAAAATCTGGTTTTTTGAAAAATGAAATTGAAAACCTGAGAAAAGCTAATAATCAACAAACTTTTAGGGAATTAAAAGAAGTAAGTTTACAAGCCGTAACTATAAGTGGTATATTTTATCAACGTAATAATAATGATTTGGTTAAACACAGTGGTTTAATACAAATTGATCTCAATAATATTGATATTGATGATCATCTTTTTAAAGATATTTGCAATGACACTTTTACCTATCTGGCTTTTAAAAATGCCGATGGAAATGCTATTAATATTATAATAAAAATAAAACCTTCAATTAACACCCATTCATCTCAGTTCTTTGCTTTAAAAAATTATTATAATAAACATTTTAAATTCGATTTGAATACGGAAGATATAGAGGTTTCTAAAGCAATGCTCTTATCATATGATCCGAATATCTATATCAATCCCTATGCTGATATTTTCGATACTCTTGAAAGCTCCTATGAATTGAAAGAAAATGAAAAGCAAACAAAAAATAATAATCTTCATATAGTATATTCCAAAAATGAAGAAGAAAATAAAGTTGCTGATATCATAAGACAATTAACTGCAAAAAGAATCGATCTTTTAGATTCAGATAATAAAAAATTAGAAATTGGCCTCTCGATTGTCAATACTTTAGGAGAAAATGGAAGAAAGTATTATCATAAATTAAGTCAAATTACACCAAAATACAATGCTAAAGAAACCGATACTTTTTATAGTGATCTGATTCAAAATAATAAAAACCATATTACTCTGGCAACTTTTATCCATTATGCTAAAGAAGCTGGAATTACTGCATTTAGACAATATGATACAAGCAAAAAAATAAGTAAAAATAAATTACAAGACCTTTATAGAATATTAAGAGAAAAAAGAATAGAGATCACTAAAAAGTATCATCTTTTATAACAAAAATGATCTGATTTAATTTTTTTCATTTTTTTTTCCTAATTTTATTGTTTAAATTTTCAACAATGAGTAAAGATAAATACAAAGCCATCCTCAAAAATATCGAACCTGAAAAAAGAGATAAACGAAGGATCAATCAAAAATTATACAATAAAGAACTGGCTAAACTACAAATTGAGCTTGTAAAACTACAGGAGTGGATTAAACATAATAATCTTAAAGTTGTAGTATTATTTGAAGGAAGAGATGCTGCAGGTAAAGGTGGTGTAATCAAAAGAATATCGCAAAGTCTTAACCCCAGAGTTTGTAAAGTAGTTGCGCTTGGAACGCCTACAGATAGAGAAAAAAGTCAATGGTATTTTCAAAGATATGTACCTCATTTACCAGCTGCCGGTGAAATGGTATTGTTTGACCGAAGTTGGTATAACAGAGCAGGTGTAGAACGTGTAATGAATTTTTGTACTACGGATGAATATAATGAGTTTATGCGAACTTGTCCTGACTTTGAACGTATGCTTATAAGATCGGGTATAATTTTGATAAAATATTGGTTTTCAGTTTCAGATGAAGAGCAAGAAGGACGCTTCCAATCAAGAATTGATGATCCTACAAAGGGTTGGAAATTGAGCCCAATGGACTTAGAATCTCGTGAGAAATGGTTAGATTACAGTAAAGCTAAAGACGAAATGTTTAAATATACCGATACCAAGCAATCACCATGGTATGTGGTTCCAGCCGACAATAAAAAAAGAGCCAGACTCAATTGTATCAGTCACTTATTATCACTGATACCTTATGAAGAATTAGAACATGAAAAGATCGTTCTTTCTCCTCGAAAAAAAGAAGAAGGATATATTCGTCCGCCATTTTCCGATCAAACTTTTGTTCCTGAAATATTTTAATTTTATTAAGTAGAATGTATTTAGTGTCTGGTCGGAAATACCCCAAAATTCAAATCGTTCCTTTTTGCAATCTTTTCACTTTTTTACAATCGACTGATACTACGGCATCACCTCATATAAAAAAATAAAAATCTTATCAAAAATAATTCAATTTAGAAAGATTTGTTTATTTCCGACCAGACACTATTTATTATTCTCCTGTTAGATTTTTTGGTGCTTTTTACCTTAATTTTTATAAGAAATTGATGAGAATCATCTTTTTCGTTGACGATGGTCATTGTTTTATATGTTTCAATTGATTAACTATGTAAAACTTTAAAGTTTATCAAATTATTAATCAATTAAAAACACATGATCATGAAAAAATTAATTCTGGGTTTATTTGTTCTTGGGTTAACCATCCAGACTTTTGCGCAAGTAAGAGATGAAACATTATCGGAAGTTGTCGTTTACGCAGTAAATTATAAATACCTCGATGATGTAGGTGATAAAGATTTAGATGTTAATGTTAAAATGCTCGAACAAAAAGTAGCGAGTTATGACTTAAAAGGATCTGAACTTTATTATGATGAATATGATATTTATACCGTTGCTTTTTATATTCCTGACGGTAAGATAGTAGCTGCTTATGATAGAAATGGTAAAGTTATTAGAACCATTGAAAAGTTTAAAGGTGTTAAACCTCCTTCAAATATATTGAAAGCAGTAACAAAAAGATTTCCTGGTTGGGCAATCTCTAAAGATGTATATTTAGTTAATTATCATCAGGATAAAGGAACTAAAAAGGTTTACAAACTCACTTTAACTAACGGTGATAAAAAGATGAAAATTAAAACAGATGATAAGGGTAATTTCCTTTAAAATTTTAAATCTTGATTAATTATTAAAGAGGTTGTTTAAAAACAACCTCTTTTTTTATATATTTATCACAATTGTTTAAAATAGCAAAAAAAATGATAGATATCATTGTTGAAGATAAAGATTATACAGGGATTGATTTTACAATAAATAAACTTAAGAAATGTACTTACGAAAATTGCACATTTGTTAATTGTATTTTCTCAAACGTAGATCTTTCTAATTACATTTTTCTAGAATGTAAATTTGAAAACTGTGATCTAAACATGGTACTTTTTAAAAACACAACTTTTAAAGATGTAAAATTTAATGGCTGTAAATTATTAGGAATCAATTTTTTTGAATGTAATCACCTCTTATTATCAGTTACTTTTGAAGACACTCGGTTAGATTTTACTTCATTTTATAACCTCAAGTTAAAAAATACACTATTTAAAAACTGTAATCTTCACGAAGTTGATTTTAGTGAAACTGATCTAACAAAATCAATATTTGATAATTGCAATTTAAACAGAACAATTTTTATTAATACAAATCTTAAAGAATCTGATTTTAGAACTTCCTATAATTATTCTATAGATCCTGAAGTAAACAGTATTAAAAAAGCTAAATTCTCTCTTGAAGGCATATCGGGATTATTATATAAATATAATATTGTAATAGAATAATTTAACTTGTTTTTATTAAATATATACTTTAATAATATTTAGATCAAATAAATATTTCTTAAATTTGTAATTCACTAATTTATTAAATTCTCCCTTATATGAAAAAAGCTTTAATCCTATTCTTATTTATTAGCATTAGTACTTTAATATCTTGCGGATCTTCATCTACCACAACTTATGTAAACCCACACGCCGAACCACACAATCAAATGCACGAAGATTTTATCAATGAACAAATCCAAAATAAAATGAATGAGAAATATTTAAATGAAATTTCCGGTACTTATTTAGGAATGCTCCCTTGTGCCGATTGTGAAAAGATTATTTATCGTTTACAATTAAATAGCGATAAAACCTACCAATCTAAAATAACCTATCAAGGAAAATCAAAAACTCCTTTTTTAAAAAAAGGAAGTTATACTATAAACGATAGACTATTAATACAATTAGATGATCAATCAGGAAACATGAACTATTTTAAAAAACAAAGTAAAGGTTTACTATTGTTAGATAAAAATGGTCATGAAATTACAGGAGAACTTGCTGATAAATACTATATGTTACCAGTTGTTAAAAGTGTTGAAAACCACAATAAAAGCAGTTATAAAAAAATCCTGTACAAAAAATTTCAAAAAGGTATTGATTTTTACGCCTTTGGAAACGAACCTTTTTGGAGTTTAGATATGGATTTTGAAAAAGGATATCGTTTTAAAAATTTAGACGGATTAGAATTTAACGCGCCTCCTGTTGAACCTGTAAAAGCGATGGATGCTGATGTATCACGCTATCGATCTATAACAGAATCAGGTGAAATTATTATTCAGTTAAATCAAACAGAATGTACGGATACTATGAGTGGTCAAAAATTTGATTATAGTGTTACTATTGATTTTAAAACAAGTAAAGCAACAGATTATAAAACATATAAAGGTTGCGGTAATTATGTACCTGATTATCGTTTACACGATATTTGGGCAATTATTGAAGTAGATGGAACAAAAGTTAATCGTGCTGATTTTAAAAAAAATGCACCAAAAATGGAAATCAATTTAACTGAACATACTGTTTTTGGATCAGATGGCTGTAATACTTTTAGGGGGAATGTAAAGACTGAAAGGAACAAAATTCAATTTGGACCATTAGCCTCAACCATGATGGCATGTATCGATAATACGGAAATCAGTTCTATAATTGGCAAAATATTATCCAGTAAAACTCTTACTTTTAAACGTGAAAACAATCTTGTTTTTTATGATAATGGTAAAAAAGTAATGGAGTTAAAGCATATTGATTAGTAATTTCATATTTTGGCAAAATAATGAAAGACTGTATATTAGAAGCTGAAAAATTATTTATTATATTTACGCATTAAAAACCAAACTAATCCATATTATTAATGAATTCTAAAACTATTTCAAACGGCATTCTAAAAGCTATTGCAATTTTAGCAGGTATAGCATTAATCATATTATTTTTATACAAAATTCAATCTGTATTAATCTATTTAGCTATAGCAGCTGTTTTATCATTAATTGCCAAGCCTATCTTAGAATTTTTAAAAAATAAATTAAAATTACCCGGTTTATTAGCTGTAATTATTACTATGTCTATATTTATATTAATAATAACCGGAATCATTTCAATGTTTGTCCCTTTGATCATCAAACAAGGTCATAATATTGCATTATTGAACACAAATGAACTTCATGTTAAAATTAAAGAATTATTAACTGAATTGAATACTTATTTTTCAGCAAGAGGCATTGACCTGTTTGATGAATTAAAAAATATTGATATAACGACTCCAATAAAATCTATTCCAAGTTTTCTTAATTCACTCTTGGCTACAGTTGGTTCTTTGAGCATGGGCTTATTTTCTGTACTGTTTATTTCTTTCTTTTTTATGAAAGATTCCAAGATCTTACACAATGTTTTTCTTGCTGTCACACCAGATGAAAAAGAGGAAAGGATATTAAAATCCTTGAAAAAAATAAGTAATTTATTATCAAGATATTTTATTGGATTGATTATTCAAATCACAATCTTATTTGCACTTTATTCAATCATTTTATTGGTTTTAGGCGTCGAAAGTGCTGTGTTAATTGCGTTTTTAGCCGCTCTTCTTAATATAATACCTTATATAGGTCCGTTAATTGGAGGTGTGTTAATGCTTACGCTAACCATGACAAGCAATTTAGAACACGATTTTCAAACCTACATTCTACCTACAACAATATATGTAGCTTTCGGCTATATGATAGCTCAATTAATTGATAACTTCTTTAGCCAACCCATTATTTTTTCAAAAAGTGTAAAATCACACCCATTAGAAATATTTTTGGTTATTATCATTGGCGGCCTATTATTTGGTATAACGGGTATGATACTTGCAGTACCATCCTATACTGCAATAAAAGTAATTTTAAGTGAATTTTTAGCTGATAACGAAATTGTCAAACAACTTACAAAAGAGTTAGATTAAATTTGAATGAACGAATTTTAAATAATGATATTCAGAAATTTATCGATCAGCATTTAAATGAAAGCCCCACAAAGCTTATTTTAAAAGGATCTCCTTTCCCAGAAGTTACTATCCAGGAAATTGTTGGGCAAATTATATCGAAGAAGAAGTGTCAAAAAAAGCTTCCAACCTGGTTTAAAACCGATAATATTTATTATCCAAACAAAATTAATATTGAACAAACCTCTTCTGAAATTACTGCAAATTATAAATCTAACATAATTGAAGGTGGCAGTATCATTGATCTAACAGGTGGATTTGGAGTAGATTGTTTTGCTTTTGCGAAAAAGTTTAATAAAGTTACACATTGTGAAATTAACACCAAACTATCTGAAATAGCTGCACATAATTATCAACAGTTAGGCGTAAAAAATATAACAACTGTCGCCCAGAATGGCTTAGCGTATTTAAATAAAAACAAACAAAAATACGATTGGATATATGCCGATCCTTCACGTAGAAATGAAACAAAAGGAAAAGTGTTTTTACTGGAGGACTGCTTACCAAATATCCCTTTAAATATTGACTTACTATTTAAGTATTCAGATAATATCCTATTAAAATTTTCACCTGTACTCGATATCACTTCCGCTATCAATGAATTAAAATTCGTTAAAGAAATCCATGTTATTGCTATTAATAATGATGTAAAGGAGTTGCTTTTTATCCTTCAAAAAGACTATCAGAATAATATAAATATCAAAACTATAAATTATAGAAAAGAGTCTTTTGAAACTTTTGATTCTTGCTACTATCAACATGTTAAATCCTCTTTTTCTATACCCAAAACTTATCTTTACGAACCTAATGCTGCGATTTTAAAAGCAGGACTATTTAATGAAGTTTCACATCAATTAAAATTAAATAAACTTCATGTTAATAGTCACTTATATACTTCAAATAAATTAATTATATTTCCCGGTAGAAGGTTTAAAATTATTTATAATATTCCATATAACAAAAAGAAAATCAAAAAATTAATCCCATCAAAAAGAGCCAATATAACTATCCGTAATTTTCCCGAAACTGTTGCCCAGATCAGAAGAAAAACCAAACTTAAAGATGGTGGCGACCAATACTTGTTTTTTACAACTGATTTAAATAACAAACATGTAGTTTTGATCTGTGAAAAAGTTTAATATTTAGTTTTTATAAAATAGGTTTTTAAATTTACTAACTTTAACATCTCAATTATAATTTACACATGCAATATGTCAAATAAAAATACACGTACATTATCTGCAAGAAAAGGATTAGAAGATAATTTATTTGAAAAGATCTCAGAACTATCGCATAATAGTTCAAGTAAAGAAGAGTTTCACAAACTCTCGCAACATTTTTTAATAGATGATTCAGTAGTTCTTGGAACTTCTACATTCTATGATTTTATAAAGCCAGAAAATCACAAGCATAAAATACGTGTATGCAACGGTACTGCATGTATGGTGTCAAATACACAAAATAAGCTGAGTAATAAATTACAAAAATATTTTAAGGAAGAAGAAATTGGGCATGCTGCATGTGTTGGTCGTTGTCATAGCAATAATGCCGTAATGTATAATAATAAAACTTATTCCATTAATTCTGATTCTGATATCCAAAAGCTACTCAACGATAAATACCAGGAAAACACTTATAAAGTTGGTACAAATACAACACCAATTTTAACTTCAAAAATCAAGAATCTAAAAGATTTTTACGCCTTGGCGGATAAGTTTAAAAATGAATCTGAAAAAGTAATCGAAGAAATAAAAATATCCAATCTTCGTGGTCGTGGCGGTGCCGGATTCCCATTTTGGTTCAAGTTAGATGCTGTGATAAAAGAGCCCTTCGACCTAGACTTAGCTCAGGGTGACACTCAAAAATACATTGTTTGTAATGCAGATGAGGGTGATCCCGGAGCATATAGCGATATGTATTTAATGGAACATCAGGTTCACAAAATCTTATTCGGTATGTATATCTCCGGATTAACTGTTGGTGCAAATACAGGTGTTTTATACATTAGAGGCGAATATCCTCAATCTATAGAAATTGTAAATAAAGCCATAAAAGAATTAGAAGAAAAACAACTTATAAAAGATTTTAAATTTAAGATAATTAAGGGTCAAGGTTCTTATGTTTGTGGTGAAGAAACAGCTTTATTAAACTCAATAGAAGGCTTACGACCTGAAGTTAGAGTACGTCCGCCCTACCCTGCTCAATACGGATTATACGGTAAACCAACAGTTTTAAGTAATGTAGAAACTTTTGCTAATATTCATTGGATATTAGAAAATGGTGCTAAATCTTATAAACAGTTAGGTGCGGGTAATTCTACAGGTACAAAACTAGTATCACTCGATAGTTTTTTCAACCAGCCCGGTATTTATGAAATAGAAATGGGAACACCTTTGCAAACCATTTTTGATGAATTTGGTAAAGGTTTTAGGTCTGAAATAAAAGCACTTCAAATTGGGGGGCCACTTGGCGGAATTGTGCCATTTGAGAAAATAAAAGATCTAACATTAGATTTTGAATCGCTTAACCATAACGGATTTTTATTAGGACATGCCAGTTTTGTATCCATTCCTAAAGATTTTCCAATGATCAAATTTATAGAGCATTTAATGAAATTTACTGCTGATGAAAGTTGTGGAAAGTGTTATCCTTGCCGAATCGGTTCTTTTAGAGGTTTTGAGATGCTACAAAAAGCACAAAATGAAGATTATAAAATTGATAGGCAACTATTTGATGATCTTTTGGAAACACTAGAAATTGGTTCTTTATGTGCATTGGGTGGTGG
>JAOZVI010000141.1 GCA_029938265.1 Flavobacteriaceae bacterium
GTTATTAATGAAACACAAGTAAATTGTAATTAGATTGAAAAAGATAAGTTTAATATTATTTATAATGTGTATAAGTTGTAATGCGCAAAATAATGATAATCAGGATAAATATAGAATACTGTCATTAATCACGAATCATTTAACTAAAATTAAAAAAAACTGTACCATACCCACCTAAACCTAAAAATCTTTATAGTGAAAAGGTAACAAATAAATCATTATCTCATCAGGATAGTATAAATATGGAAAAGAGTCATCAAAAAAAAATTGATAAGAAGTATACTATTGCTATTGATCTAGTTCAAAAACCCTTTGTTGGAAATAAAAAATCGATTCTGCCTGATACTTGCCAAGAATTTAGTATTCTTTATGAAGCTTTTTTAAATAGTAAAAAAAAGGAGGAGATAAAAATAGAATGTATTGATCTTCAACGAAATGATAGTTTAGTATATTTTAAAAATGAATTTTCAAATAACAAGATTAAAGATTATATATCTATAGATAAAAGATTGAATTTTTCTAATATAGAATTTGATAAGAATTTTTCTAAAGCTATCATTCAAGTAAGTTACACTACTAGTAAGCTTGATGGAATTTTATTGATTTATTTTTTAGAGAAAATAAAAGGAAACTGGCAAATTATTTGTGAGAAAGGTATTTCTATTTCATGAAATTTGAGTTGTTCTTGCTATTAAGTACTAATATATCTAACATATTCATAAACGGATTATCAAATTGTAATTAGAATGAAAATGATTAAAAAATTTCTTTTCATATTTATGACTTTTTTCGCTATAGGAATTATTTCAGCACAAAAGGATAATAATTCTGATTATTACTTACTGTATAAGGGCGGTGAGAAAATATCTAAGCCAATTATTTACATACTACTAAGCGATACTGACAAAATTGACAAAAACGAAAAAGGCGAATTTACTTTGAGTAAAATGAAAAATGCGTTTAATCATATCCCCGGCATTCATAATTATACTGAATTTAATCAAGAAGAACTTAGGGGTATTAAGTTTGTTACTGTTGATAAACTCTACTTAATTGAAGAGCAAGAATATAAAAAAAGAGCATTGGGTATTAAAAAAGATATGGATTTAAACCTGTTCCTCCTTTAGGCCACAAAATTTTAAAGGTTTATTTGATTAACAAAACACTATCAAAAATTGAAAGATATGAAGTTGACTGGGTTTCTTTGAATTTCTAAAATAAGAAATACTAAATGATTATTTCACATAATTGCATAAAGACTCACCAAGATTCACAGAGGGGTAATCTTTTTAAATCCTCCTCATTTTCTCTAAATCTCTCAACTCTTCTTCACTCTAGCCCATTTTCATTATCAAAATACATTACAATCGCTTCTTTTATTAAAACGGTTTGTTCACCCGATTTTAAATTAGGTAATTCATCCATAATTTTAAAATGTGGCCAACCTTCTTTATCATAATAATCAAATTCATAATACCCAAAAGGTTCTAATAAAGTGCAAATAGCAATATGCATGATATTGATCTTATCATCTTTTTTAAAATTTTGAACACCTTTACCTAGCTCCTGAATTCCTATCAAATAAATAATAGCATCGATATCCAATTGCTCACCTCCGCCAAATTTTTGAGAAAGTTCCGTTTGAATTGCCTCCCAGCCTTGTTTTGTTTTTTCGTCTCTTGACATTTTATCTTATAAATTATCGCAAAAATACCAATTTAAAATCTCAAATTTTGATTCTTTAATCTTAAATTATAATCCTTACTTTTGTACTAATAAAAAAACATAAATCATGTACGGAAAAATAAAAGATCATCTGCAAAATGAACTGGAATCAATAAAAGATGCTGGTTTGTATAAAAGTGAGCGTATTATTACCAGCTCTCAGGATGCTGTGATCAAAATCTCAACCGGAGAAGAAGTAATTAATTTTTGTGCCAATAATTATCTGGGGTTGTCTAACAATTCAAAAGTAATACAAGCGGCTAAAGACGCTATGGATACTCACGGTTACGGAATGTCATCAGTTCGTTTTATTTGTGGAACCCAAGATATTCACAAAGAATTGGAACAAAAAATTGCCAATTTCTATCAAACTGAAGATACTATCTTATACGCCGCTGCTTTTGATGCAAACGGGGGTGTTTTTGAGCCTTTGCTTAGTAAAGAAGATGCAATAATTTCCGATTCATTAAATCATGCTTCAATTATAGATGGTGTTCGTTTGTGTAAAGCTGCCAGATATCGTTATGATAATAATAATATGGCAGATTTGGAAAAACAATTGATCGAAGCCAACAAACAAAATCACCGGTTTAAAATTATTGTAACCGATGGCGTTTTTTCAATGGATGGAATCGTAGCGCAACTCGATAAAATATGTGATCTGGCTGATAAATATGACGCTATGGTTATGGTTGATGAATGTCATGCTGCCGGATTTATTGGTAAAACCGGAAGAGGTACTGTTGAGCTTAAAAATGTAATGGATCGTGTGGATATTGTTACAGGAACTCTTGGTAAAGCATTAGGTGGAGCAATGGGTGGTTATACAACCGGTAAAAAAGAAATTATAGAAATTTTACGTCAGCGTTCTCGTCCTTATTTATTTTCAAATTCTTTGGCGCCAGGAATTGTAGGTGCCTCACTTAAAGTTTTTGAAATGATCAATAAAGACACTTCTTTACGTGATAAATTAGAAGAAAACACTAACTATTTCAGATCAAAAATGGATGCTGCCGGATTTGATCTCGTTGGAGCTGATGCCGCTATTGTTCCGGTAATGCTTTATGATGCGAAACTTTCACAACAAATGGCAAATATGTTATTAGATGAAGGAATATATGTGATTGGATTTTTCTTTCCTGTTGTTCCAAAAGAAAAAGCAAGGATCAGAGTGCAATTAAGTGCTGCACATAATAAGGAACATTTAGATAAAGCTATTGCTGCTTTTATCAAAGTAGGGAAAGAATTAAAAGTGATAGCCCCCTAAAATCGCACTAAGGGGATATTAATTATGTAAAAGATTATGAAAAAAATTAGAATAACCAAACATTTTGATTTCGAGTCTGCCCATGCTTTATATGGTTATGATGGAAAATGTAAAAATATACACGGGCACAGTTACCATTTGTATGTAACTGTTATTGGAGAACCTATTGAAGATCCTGAAAACCCAAAAAATGGTATGGTAATGGATTTTGGCGATCTAAAACGGATTGTAAAAAAAGAGATTGTAGATATTTTTGATCACGCAGTTGTTTTTAACGCAAATTCTCCACACAAAGAACTTGCAAATACAATCAAAGAAAATACACATCGAATCATTTTAGTTCCCTATCAGCCAACCAGTGAAAAAATGTTATTTGATTTCGCCGAAAGAATAAAAGTACGATTACCTCAAAATGTTTCTTTACATTCGTTAAAATTATATGAAACTGCAAACTCTTATGCAGAGTGGTTTGCCGATGATCAAAATGAATAAAACCAAAAAAATATACTTCGCATCCGATCAACATTTTGGTATTCCAACCCTTGAAAAAAGCAGGGAAAGAGAAATCAAATTTGTACAATGGCTGGATGAAGTAAAACAAGATGCTGAGGCTATATTTTTATTGGGAGATCTTTTTGATTTTTGGTTTGAATATAAAAAAGTTATTCCAAAAGGTTTTGTACGGGTTTTAGGTAAACTTGCCGAAATTAGGGATTCTGGAATTCTAATCTATTTTTTTGTAGGCAACCATGATCTATGGATGCGTGATTATTTTGAAACTGAATTAAATATTCCAATTTATCGAAATCCAAAGGAATTTATATTTAACAATAAAACTTTTTTAATTGGACATGGTGATGGTTTGGGTCCCGGAGATAAAGGTTACAAACGAATGAAAAAAGTGTTTACCAATCCTTTTTCAAAATGGCTTTATAAATGGCTACATCCGGATATTGGCGTTTGGCTGGCACAGTATTTATCTACTAAAAATAAATTGATCTCGGGTGAAGAAGATGTAAAATTCTTAGGTGAGGATAATGAATGGTTGGCGAAATATGCTAAAAGAAAATTAAAAACCAAACATTATGATTTTTTTGTTTTTGGACACCGGCATTTTCCGATGGAAATTAAAGTAAGTAAGGAAAGCAAATATGTCAATACAGGTGATTGGATTACACATTTTACTTATGCTGTTTTTGATGGGGATGATTTAGAATTGAAAGAATATAAACCTTGAATTTATAATACAGGTTTTTACAAAGAATTAGAAAAATCACACCTAACAATTTAAAATGAAATATAAAAATGGCTAAAACCAAAACAACTTTTTTTTGTCAGAATTGTGGCGCTCAATTTCCAAAATGGGTTGGAAAATGTACTTCCTGTAATGAATGGAATACTATTGTTGAAGAAGTTATTCAAAAAGAGGAAAAACATATCTGGAAACAATCTTCTACGAAAAAAAAAGCGTCAAAAGCCTTAAAAATAAATGAAATCTCTATTTCTGAAGAAGATAGAATTCTTACTAATAATGAAGAATTAAATCGAGTTTTAGGTGGTGGTTTGGTGAAAGGTTCAGTAGCTTTATTAGGTGGTGAACCGGGAATTGGAAAATCTACCCTAATCTTACAAATTGCTTTATTAATGCAAAATAAGGTGTTGTATGTATCGGGTGAAGAAAGTCAATCTCAAATAAAATTAAGAGCTGAAAGATTAGCCGGGAGAAATGAAAATTGTTTGATATTGACCGAAACCAAAACGCAAAACATCTTTAAGATCATTGAAGAAACCATTCCGGAGGTTGTGGTCATTGATTCTATTCAAACCTTACATACTGATTATATTGAGGCATCACCTGGAAGTATTTCACAAATTAGAGAAACTGCTGCTGAACTGATAAAATTTGCTAAAGAAACAAATACACCGGTTATTCTCATTGGTCATATTACAAAAGAAGGTACTATTGCCGGACCGAAAATTTTAGAACATATGGTAGATGTTGTTTTACAATTTGAAGGAGATAGAAATCATACTTATCGAATTTTACGTGCTCAAAAAAACCGTTTTGGTTCTACAGCTGAGTTAGGAATATATGAAATGCTTAATACAGGTTTACGAGAAGTTAGTAATCCCTCTGAAATATTGATCTCTGAAAAAGATTCTGATCTAACTGGAACAGCAATTTCAGCAACTTTAGAGGGTATGCGCCCTTTAATGATTGAAGTTCAGGCTTTAGTGAGCAGTGCTGTTTATGGTACACCTCAGCGCTCATCTACCGGCTATAATATTAAAAGGCTCAATATGCTTTTGGCAGTTTTAGAAAAACGTGCCGGTTTTAGATTGGGTGCAAAAGATGTTTTTCTAAATATTGCCGGCGGATTAAAAGTTGAAGATCCCGCAATTGATCTGGCAGTTATTTGCGCTATTTTATCTTCTAATGAAGAAATTGCAATACCTCAAAATGTTTGCTTTGCTGCAGAAGTTGGTTTAGCAGGAGAAATTAGAGCAGTAAACAGAATAGAACAACGTATTATAGAAGCAGAAAAGTTAGGTTTTGACAAAATTATTCTTTCAAAATTTAATAAGATCAGTCAAAAATCTTTTACTATTGAAATTATTAAAGTTTCTAAAATTGAGGAAGTTGTAAGGGTGTTATTTT
>JAOZVI010000142.1 GCA_029938265.1 Flavobacteriaceae bacterium
TTTTCATGTTAAAGTTATTTTAATTGGTTGTATGTTTTTCTTTTAATTGGTGTTAGAAGAATGAATTTTAGTTTTCAACTTTTTCCTTTTAACTTTATTCCTCCAAAGCCCATTCAACAGCTTTTTCCGCATGAATTTTGGTGGTATCAAAAATTTGGATATTTACATCAGATTCTTTGATAAGCAGCGGTATTTCTGTACAACCTAAAATTACACCTTCTGCACCTTGTGCTTCTAAATTTTGAATTATTTTTTTATAAATCTCTTTGGAATTATTTTTAATTTGGCCATGAACCAGCTCGTTGTAAATAATATCATGGACTGTTTTTCTTTCTTCTACCGAAGGAATGACAACTTCTATTCCAAAATCTTTAACTAAAAGTCCTTTATAAAAGTCCATTTCCATGGTAAATTTTGTTCCTAATAATCCAACTTTTTTAATATTTTGTTTTACAATCTCCTTTCCTGTAGCTTCCGCAATATGAAGAAAAGGAATGTTTATGTTTTTGATTATAGAATCACTACATAAATGCATGGTATTTGTGCAAAGTATAACAATATCTGCACCGGCCAATTCTAGTTTTTTTGCAGAAGATGCCATTATATTATTTAAAGCTTGCCAATCATCACTGTGTTGTAATTTTTCAATTTCGGCAAAATCAACTGAAATCATGATGTTTTTACAGGAATGAAAACCATCTAATAATTTTTTCACTTCGTTGTTTATTATTTCGTAATAAACCGCCGATGATTCCCAACTCATTCCTCCAATTAGTCCGATGGTTTTCATATTGATGATTTATTTTTTGTTTGGTATAATTTCACCGTTTATGATCACAGTATCAATAAGATTACTACCAAAAGCATAAGGCAAGTAATTATAAGAAGGTATTTTTTTTGTAATGATCACATTAGCTTTTTTTCCTTTTGTGATACTGCCATGAGAGTCGGATAGATTCATAGCATAGGCACCATTTATTGTTGCGGCATTGATTGCTTCTTCCGGTGTCATTTCCATTTTGATACATGCAGTTGAAACCACAAAATTCATATTTCCGCTTGGTGATGAGCCAGGGTTAAAATCGCTGGCTAAGGCTAATGGCAAACCATTGTCTATTAAATTTCTTGCAGGTGTGTAAGGAATGCTCAAAAAATAGGAACAGGAGGGAAGAGCCACAGGAATAGCTTGTGAATTTTTCAGGGCTTCTATGTCATTGATATTTAAAACTTCCAAATGATCAACACTAAGAGCATTATATTTAACGCCAACTTCAACGCCACCAATACTATTAAATTGATTTACAT
Organism: Flavobacteriaceae bacterium; assembly: GCA_029938265.1. Taxonomy (GTDB): domain Bacteria; phylum Bacteroidota; class Bacteroidia; order Flavobacteriales; family Flavobacteriaceae; genus Namhaeicola. Next base: position 1,306 of record JAOZVI010000142.1, read on the forward strand.
GAATTTTAGGAATTAAATTATACTCTTTTCCAACTTTTAATATTCGTTCTGTTTGCTCTACACTAAAATACCCGGTTTCACAAAATACATCAATAAATTCGGCCAGATTTGCTTCGGCTACAGCCGGAATCATTTCATTACAAATAAGGTTGATATAGGCATCTTTATTATTTTTATAGGATGAAGGAAAAGCATGTGCTCCTAAAAAAGTAGCTTTAACTTCTATAGGAAAGTTTTTCGAGAGTTTTTTGATAACATTTAACATTTTTATTTCGGCATCTGTTGTTAATCCGTATCCCGATTTAATTTCAACAGCACCTGTACCCATATACATTATCTCTTTAATTCTTTCAGATGCTTGTTGATAAAGATCATCTTCATTCGTTTCTTGTAATTTTTTAGCTGAATTTAATATACCGCCCCCTTTTTTGGCAATTTCTTCATATGAAAGTCCGTTGATCCGGTCAACAAATTCCCCTTCACGGTTTTCTGCATAAACAATATGCGTATGCGAATCACACCAGGTTGGTAAGACTATTTTATCACTAGCATCTATAATTTTATCTGCTTCAATTTTTGGAAGATTATCCATTTCTCCAAAATCATAAATTTCATCATTTTTAAAAATTAAAAAAGCATTTTTAATGGTAGGAAGAATATTCATTTCTTTACCCGAAACTTTTTTTATAGGTAAATTTCTAACTTGTAAGAGCTCTTTAATATTTGTGATTAGCGTAATCATTGTTTTTTTGTAAAGATAGGTTTATTTTATGATGGTTTAAGATACATAATTGTTACTTTTTTAACAAAAATATATTGTGAAAATTATCTATAAAAATATAATTTTTTTAATCATTTTTGACCGTTATAAAGTATCTTTACAAAAAATTATTTTCAATGAATAAAGCAGTTTATATTACAACAAGCGAACCTGGAAGTGGTAAATCAATTATTACTTTGGGATTGATGAGAATATTATTGGGAAAAACTAAAAAAGTTGGATATTTCCGACCCATAATTGACGAAAAACCAGAAGTAGAAATTGATAATCACATTGAAACAGTATTATCACATTTTGACTTAAAAATGGAATATGATGAATGTTATGCTTTGACAGGGCATGAAGTAATTCAGAAAAAAAATGAAGATAAAGATGATGAGATCATAGATATTATTATTGAGAAATATAAGGAAATTGAAGACCGATTTGACTTTATTTTAGTTGAGGGTACTGATTTTGAAGGAGAAGGTATTTTTATTGAACTGGATATTAACGTACTGATTGCTAAAAACTTAGGGATACCCGCAATTATTGTTAGTAATGGAAAAGATAAAACTACAGATGAAATAGAAAATAACATTCAGTTAGCCTATGACTCTTTTGATGAAAAAGAAGTAAAAGTTTTAGCGGTAGTTGCTAATAAAGTAAAGTTAAAGGATGTTAAGGATATTAAAACTGTTTTAAAAAGCAAATTACCTTCTAATGTTTTTTGTTATGCAATACCTTTAATAATTTGTCTTGACAATCCAACTATTCAAGAAATTGTAGATGAATTGGATGCGAAAGTATTATTTGGCAAAAAACATTTAAACCAACAAGTAGGAAGTTTTGTAGTTGGAGCAATGCAATTGCGTCATTTTATAAAATATTTAAAAGAAAACAGTTTGGTTATTACACCGGGTGATAGAGCAGATGTAGTTTTAAGTGCCCTTCAGGCTAATATATCTAGTAATTATCCTAAAATATCGGGTATTGTGTTAACTGGCGGATTAAAACCGGAAAAAGCAATTTTAAATTTGATCAAAGGTTTGTCTGATATTGTACCCATTATTTCAGTAGATAAAGGAACTTATGAAATTGCCAATGAGATTGGTGCTATTAGATCTCATATTTACGCAAATAATAAACAGAGAATCTATACCTCGCTCAGTACATTTGAAAAACATATAAATATTGGTGAATTTTCCAAAAAACTAATAACATATGAACCAGAAGGCATAACTCCACGTATGTTCCTATATAATTTGTTGATGCGTGCAAAGAAAAATAGAAAACATATTGTTTTGCCGGAAGGAGAAGATGAAAGAATTTTACGTGCTACATCAAGATTGGTTGCTTTAGATATTGTTGATATTACTTTGCTGGGAAATGAAAAAGCAATTAAAAATACAATTGAAAAACTAGGAATACCTATTAATTTTGATAAAGTTAATATTATCAAACCGGCAAAATCAAAATATTGTGAAGATTATGCAAATACTTTTTATGAATTGCGAAAACATAAAAATGTAAATATTGGTATTGCAAAAGATCTGATGAAAGATGTTTCTTATTATGGAACCATGATGGTTTATAAAGGAGATGCAGACGGTATGGTGTCAGGAGCAATTCATACAACACAACACACCATTAGGCCAGCTTTACAGTTTATTAAAACAAAGCCTAATGTATCGGTAGTGTCTTCAATATTTTTTATGTGTTTAGAAGACAGAGTATCAGTTTTTGGTGATTGTGCTATTAATCCTAACCCTACGGCTGAACAATTAGCTGAAATTGCAATATCCTCAGCTGATTCAAGTTTGGCTTTTGATATTGAACCAAAAATAGCAATGCTTTCTTATTCTTCGGGCTCTTCAGGAAAAGGGGAAGATGTTGAACGTGTTAGAAATGCAACTGAGATTGTTAAAAAATTACGTCCTGAATTAAAAATTGAAGGACCAATTCAATACGATGCTGCTGTTGATTTAGAAATTGGTCAAAGTAAATTACCCGATTCTGAAGTTGCCGGACAAGCAAGTGTTTTGATATTCCCTGATCTAAATACAGGTAATAATACTTATAAGGCAGTTCAACGTGAAACCGGAGCTATAGCTATAGGTCCAATGTTGCAGGGGTTAAACAAACCGGTTAATGATCTAAGTAGAGGATGTACGGTTGATGATGTGTTTAATACTGTGATTATTACTGCTATTCAGGCGGAAGGTCTATAAAGTAAAAGTAAATCCTCTACTGAAGAGAAGGTTAAAGTGTAAAGTATAAAGTTAAAAAGTGGCATTAGATGCTACATATCATATATATGAAAATATTAGTTATAAACTCAGGGAGTTCATCTATAAAATATCAGTTGTTTCAAGTGCCACAAAAAAAAGTTATCTGTAGTGGAATGGTAGAAAGAATTGGTTTGGAGAATTCTAAGATCATTTTTAGATCGGAAGAAAATGAAATTGAAGAAGTTCTCAATATTCCAAATCATCAAACTGGTTTAGAAAAGATCAATAAATTTTTATTGGATAAAGAAAAAGGTGTTTTAAGTAATGCGGATGAAATAACTGCTGTTGGGCACAGGGTTGTGCATGGTGGAAGTACATTTGCAAAAACAACTGTAATAAATGAAGAAGTAAAAAATAAGATTAAAGAATTATTTGAATTGGCTCCCTTGCACAATCCTCCTAATTATGAAGGAATTGAGGTCGCCGAAAGAATATTTCCTAAAGCAAAACAAATAGCTGTTTTTGATACTGCTTTTCATCAATCAATTCCAGAAGTAGCTTACCGCTATGCTATTCCTAATCACTTTTTAGAAGAGAATCAAATCAGGGTTTATGGTTTTCATGGTACGAGTCATAAATTTGTTTCTGAAAAAGCCAACGAATATTTAAATTTAAAAAAATCTAAGATTATTACCATTCACTTGGGTAATGGTTGTAGCATTACGGCAGTTAAAGATGGTAAAAGTATTGATCATTCTTTGGGTTTTGGGCCAATGAATGGTTTGATGATGGGAACAAGAAGTGGCGATATTGATCAATCAGTAATTTTTTATTTGGTGAATGCGTTAGGATATTCTATTGACGATGTTAATAGAATTCTTCAAAAAGAAAGTGGTATGTTAGGATTGACAGGATTTAGCGATCTACGTGAGATTGAAGCTGAGGCTGAAAATGGTAATAAAATCTGCCAGATAGCTTTAGAAATGAATACATACCGTATTCAAAGATTTATTGGGGCTTATGCTGTGGCGATGAATGGTTTAGATGCCATTGTTTTTACAGCTGGTATAGGTGAAAATTCTGATGTGGTTCGCAAAATGGTTTGTAAGAATATGGATTTCTTGGGAATTAATTTAGATAAAGATAAAAATAATATAAGATCCAAAGAAATTCGTGAAATTAATACTGATAGCTCTAAAGTAAAAGTATTGATCGTTCCAACCAATGAAGAATTAGAAATTGCCAAACAATCTTATAGATTATTAAAAAATTAGTTTTACAGTCTTTTAATTATTTATTCGTGAGACTCTAAAAAATTTATTTCCATTTTTTAGTTAGTCGAAC
>JAOZVI010000143.1 GCA_029938265.1 Flavobacteriaceae bacterium
AAAATTTGTAAAAACATAGTTTTAATTAAATTCTACTTTCTTTTTAATTCTTACAGAACACTTCTAATATATTGCTATAATCCTTATATTTAACGCATTACAACTTTAAATTTTTGTAAAATTTTATCATTTTCAAACAAAAATCATACTAAAGTACGAGTAAGTTTTGACCAAAAGTATGAGACTTTATTTAATGGTATAAGATAATTTTGGATAAAATTTAAAACCAAATACTATGAAACGTTATTTAATTCCTTTACTTTTTACTTTTTTCGTTTTTGCAATTCCACAAAATGTTGAAGCACAATTTTTAAAGAAACTTCAAAAAAGTGTTGAAGATAAATTTGAACGTGAAGCAGAGAATAGATCTGAGCGAAGAACAGATAATGCGATAGATAAATTTTTTGATAAAGTTGAAAATACTATTGATGGGAAAAGTAATAAAAAGGATAAAAAAACCAACTCATCAGATAATTCTGATAATGGAGATTCTAGTAATAATGGTACAGATGAAACTTCGGAAGGTTCAAAAGGACCCAATGTAGTGTGGTCAAAATTTGATTTTATACCGGGAGATCAGGTAATTTTTGAAGATGGACCTGCAGCCGATGAAGAAAACGGCGAATTTCCAAGCCGTTGGGATTTACATAAAGGAAATGCAGAAATTGGTGAAGTAGATGAAGATCCAGCAATTATGTTTTTACAAGGAGGGCATATAGTACCTTATTTAAAAGATTCTGATAAAGATTATTTACCAGATGTTTTTACTATTGAATTTGATATTTATTTTAAAAAAGAATCTCCAGGTAGATACTGGATATATTTTTTAGATCAAAAAAATCAGTGGAATAAATTTGATAATCCAGTAAGAGATAACTTAGAAATTTATGTAAATGGGATAGAATTTAGTGACTCAAATAAACATTATCCAGGAACCGAGGGGTTAAACTGGAATGAAAATTATGAAGGGAAATGGCGACATATTTCTATCGCTTATACAAAAGGAAAATTTAAAGCTTATATGGATGACACTAGATTAATCAACATACCTCATCTAAAAGGAAATCCAGTTGGTTTAACAATAAGTGCAGAGAATAACACCATTAATCAAAAGTATCTTAAAAATATCCGTATAGCCAAAGGGGGTGTAAAATACTATGATCGTGTTTTATCCGAAGGAAAAATAATCGTAAATGGTATTAAATTCGACGTAAATAAAGCGACATTAAAACCAGAAAGCATGGGTCCAATCAATAAAATATATCAGTTGATGGAGAAAAATCCGGATATTAATTTTAGTGTAGAAGGTCATACCGATGCTGATGGAGGTGATGATGCTAACTTAAAGCTCTCAAAAGCTAGGGGGAAAACTGTAATGGATAAATTGATCTCTATGGGCATTTCGCCTGACAGATTAAAATCAACCGGTTTTGGAGAAAGTAAACCTTTAGATAACAATTCTACTCCTGAAGGAAAAGCCAATAACCGCAGAGTGGAATTTGTAAAATTTTAACAGATCAACAAAACAATTAACCAATATTCATCGGATGACTTTAATCCCCCCAAAACTCTCCTAGTCATCTGATGAATATTAATTAATAAAATAATCAATTAAATTATTTAAAATGAAAAAATTAATATCAATTCTTGTTATCGTATTTTTAAGTTTAAGTGCATTTGCGCAAAAATCAAATTACAAAGTTTTTCCATTTAAATCCGGTATCATTGAATATCAAAAAGATGGAAAAACAAAAGGGAATAGCATAAAATATATTGAAGATTACGGTTATAAACAAGCTGATTATGGCGAAAGCATTACTAAAATATTTGGTATGAAAACTGAGCAAAAAGAAGGAACAATATTGATTGGGCCTATGGTTTATGCTATTGATTATAAGAATAACACAATAGCTAAAGGTGAAAATCCGGTTTATGAATTATATGCTAATTCTAAAGGAAATTATATAGAGTTAGGAGAACAGGCTATGGAGAATTTAGGTTTTACAAATACCGGTAAAACAGGATCTGTTTTGGGAAAAGAATGTGAAATATGGAAAGGTACACTTGGTGAAATATGGACATGGAAAGGTCTTGCATTAAAAACCACTACAAAGATCTTAGGAATTAAAATGGATGAAACAGCTACAAAAATTACTATTGATACAAAAGTGCCGGCAAATAAATTTGAAGTTCCAAAAGATATGGAAATAAAAGAACAGCAAATTCCTAAAGGTATGGAAGGAGGCCTGCAAAGTTTGTTTGGAGGACAAAATTAAGATTAATTAAATGGGTTGTAAATATTTACCTCCTTTCTCCCCTTATTTACAACCCTCTTTTTTAAAAAATATTTCTGATGAATAAAAGAATAATTTTCATAGTCCTTCTGATCTTTATATTAGGATCACAGATAGGTATTTTTGCTCAAGAAAACAATCCTGATGAATTGATGGGAAAAGTTGGTCCGATGATGGAACTTTTAATTAAATATGAAAATAATTCAAAACCACCCAATCAAGAAGATTTTGATAAAATGCTTAAAGAAATGGGTATTATAGACGAAATTCAGAATGATAATAGTGATTTGACCAAAGAAGATGCCTTTCAATTTATTAATACCTATATAAATGCTGATAAAGGAGAAATAATAGTAATTGATGAACAAAATAAAGGAGAAGTTATTGACTATCTTAATGAGATTGAAAAAGGAAAACAGAATGCCTTAGTTCTTTTAAATAAGGCCACAACAGATGATAAAATGAGTAAAATGATGGAAGATGCTTCAAAAGAACTATATAAATCCGGATTTTTTAGATCCAATTCTGAATGGTATACCTATAAAGAATTTAAAGCATTGACTTTAAAGGAGTATCCAGAAGCAAAAGAAGGGCAAATCAAAGCAGCGTATAATTATTTAATAGAAAAATTAGAAAACAATTAAAAAATAGGTTTTTAAACTTATTTGAGATAATAAATTAAAACATTGGTTATGAAAAGAACATTCATTTTAATTTTATTTATAGTTAGCAACATTTCTCTTACTGCTCAAGAGGATAAAACCTATCAATCTATAGAAGAAGCATTTAAAAGTCCTGATTCTGTTTATAGTTTGGATATAAGTGATAAAGATCTGGACAAATTACCGAAGGGTATTAAAAAGTTTAAAAATCTGAGATATTTAAGTATCAGCAATACCCAAATAACTGAACTCCCTAAAGAAATTGGCAAATTAAAAAATCTGGTTGACCTTAACTTGAGAATGAATCAGATCAAAAGTCTTCCGAAATCTTTTGGGAAACTAAAAAACTTAAAGAGCATAAAACTTACCAATAGTAAGATTACCGGTTTTCCGGAATCATTTGGGAAGCTAGCGAGCCTTGAAAGAATCGCAATTACAATAACCGATTTTGCGGTTCTCCCGGAATCGATAGGTAATTTAAAAAAATTAAAAAGTATCAATATTTCGACGAGTAAACTAACCAATATTCCTGAGTCTATTGGTAATCTTAGTAGTCTTGAAGAGCTTTCACTAGGGGGTAATAAAATAACTGATTTACCAAAATCCATAGGGAATTTATCAAATCTTAAAATATTATTTTTGATTAGTAATCAGCTAACAAGCTTACCTTCATCTGTTGGTAATCTCACAAATTTAAAAAAACTAAGCATTAGCAATAATCAGTTTAAGAATTTGCCTGAATCCATTGGGAAACTATCAAATCTTAGAGAACTGGATGCAGGAGGAAATACTTTGACCATTTTGCCTGAACAACTCACAAACTTAAGTGGATTAACACTGCTTGATCTCAGTGCAAATCAATTAAAGACACTTCCCAATTTATTTGGAAATTTAAGTAATCTTAATAATTTGAATTTATATGGAAATCAACTGGAAGCGCTTCCTGAATCTTTTGGGAATCTTATCAATCTTCAAGAATTGTATCTTACAAGAAATAAGTTAAGCAGTTTACCTGAATCTTTTGGAAATATGACCAATTTAAGGATGCTATATGCCGATAAAAACCAATTGAAATCTCTACCGGATTCATTTGTGAAATTAGAGAATTTATCCTCCTTAAAATTAAATATGAATCAGCTTACAGCACTTCCGGAATCCATTGGTGAAATGACCAGATTGAGCAGTATTGAAGTTGATAATAATCAGCTAACTAGTTTACCAAAATCCATTGTAAAATTAAAAGATCTTTATAGAGTTCAGATATCAGAAAACAAGCTAAAAAGAGAAGAAATGCAAAAATTGATGACCTTATTACCAGATTGTGATTGGTCATTTGAGTAAAATAACAGGATAATAAACAATAAATAAATGATAACCAAATAATTACAAATTATGAAAAAGTATGCAATAGCATTATCAATTACACTTCTTTTAATCAGCTGTGGTAAGAGTGAATCAGAGAAATCAGTAGACAATAAATACAAACGTTACCCGGTAAAATCGGGAATTGTAAAATACAAAACTACCATTAATGGAAAAGTAATGGGTTCTACTATTTCCGGTAATGGAGAATCAACCTTGTTTTTTAAAAATTATGGTGCTTTAGAATTAAGAGAAGAAGAATCTACCCAAACTACCGAGATCAATATTTTGGGTAAAAAGAATGTAAATACAGAAAAAACACATTCTATTACAAAAATGGAAAACGGGATGGTTTATACCGTAGATTTTGATAATAAAAAGATTAATAAAATAGAGAATATTGGCGCAGTAATGCTAAAGGATGTTGATGTAAATAAAGTTGGCAAAGAGATGTTGGAGACTATGGGAGGGAAAAAACAGGATAATGAAAAATATAAAGGTTATGATTGTGAAGTTTGGGATCTAAGCGGATCAAAGCAATATTTCTATAAAGGGATTCCGCTAAAAAGCGAAGTAAAAATGATGGGAATTACAACAATTACCGAGGTTACTGAAGTAAAATTTGATATAAAAGTATCTGACGATAAGTTTAAATTACCTGATTTTGAAATTGTTGAACTTGAAACTATGATGGGTGTCGAAAGTATAGATGAAATGATGAATAGCGAAGAATTTTCTGATGATATGGAAGATGTAAAAGAAAACATGGATGCTTTAAGTAAAATGAGTTTTAAAGAATGGAAAAAAATAGCACAAAAAAATGATCCTGAAATGGCAGAAATGAGCGATGAAGAATTACGTCAAACTTATGATATGATTCAACAAATGGTAAAATTGAGAAAAGGGAATAAATAAATATAGCACTAATCTATAAAAAACAAAAAAATTAAAACTCATGAAAAGAAAAATTTTAATAACTCTATTCTTATTGTTAGCAATAAATATTAATGCTCAGGATAATCATCCAATAATTGGAACCTGGCAATTAACCACTGTAGAAGTTGATGGAGAAATCAAAGAAGGTTTTGAGTCGGTTTGGATCTTTGAAGATGGTGGAGAGTTGAAGGCTGGAAGATCATTATCAGGCCCTACATTTTCTGTAGGAAAATGGAAATGTGACAAAGATCGGAAAATGCTGATCATGGAAAGTACTAGAGATAAGGATTTTAATGGTGAGGCCAAAGTTTTAAATTTAAAAGATGGTAAACTTT
>JAOZVI010000144.1 GCA_029938265.1 Flavobacteriaceae bacterium
ACCTATGATCCGGTAAGAGATCCAAAACGACTTTTGTTCAATACCGGTTTATATTTTGGTGCAGCACTAGCCTCATTTGGTATTTTATGGATATCTCCTGAGAGTTTTTCAGGATGGGATAAAGATAAAATAAGGGAAGAAGGATTATTTAAAAGATGGAAGGAAAATGTACAGGCTGGTCCGGTTTGGGATGATGATGGTTGGTTTTTAAACTGGGTATCGCATCCCTGGGCAGGTGCAGTTTATTATATGAGTGCACGTGGAAGTGGTTTTAAACGTTGGGAATCGTTTTTATATTCAACTGTAATGTCCACTTTTTTTTGGGAATATGGTGTAGAGGCGTTTGCAGAAGTGCCATCATGGCAAGATTTGATCGTTACGCCTATATTAGGTTCTTTACTAGGAGAATTTTTTTTTATTTGGAAAGGGAAAATTATTCAAAATGAACGTAAAGTATTAAATTCGAAATTTTTAGGAGGTACATCACTCTTAATAATGGATCCATTTAATGAACTTTTAGATGTATTTGGCTATAAAACCCAAAACAAAATTCAAACATATTCTACAATTGCACCAATAAGTTATGACATTTCTTCAGGAAAAACAATTTGGGGGATGCAGATTGTTTTACAATTTTAACTATGAATAATTCTTTGATTTATTAAATTGAAAGTGCATTTATAATTTTATTTATTAATAATTATTAAAATTTTTCAGTATTAATAGTCTATCATTCAGATTTTAAATTTAAATTTATAAAGTTTTAGATAAATGATTTGTTTGAAAAGAATTGATTTCAAATGAATAATGTATTTTATGTTATAACGCTATGAATAAGAATGGTCTTCTCCTCTTTGTACTATTCGCTTTTTTTTGTGTTGACAATTTTGTGGTATATGCTCAAAATGACTCAATTAAGAAAAAAGATGAAATTATTCATAAAAATAAACCATTACAATTTGGGAATGATTTTTTACAGATAAACTACATGCTATTAGATGAGAATGCAATGCATTCTATGAAGCCAACTCAATTCACGAAGAATTATATCCATACATATTTAACGTATGACCCTGTAAAAGACCCGAAAAGATTGATGTATAACACAGGATTTTTTTTATGTGCAACTTTAATTGAATTTGCTGTTTTATGGTCAATTCCGGAAGATTTATCAAATTGGGATAGAGAAAAGATAATTGAAGAAGGTTTTGTAAAACAATGGGCAAATAATTATGATGCCGGTCCGGTATGGGATGAAGATAGCTTTTTCTTTAATTGGATAACACATCCATATGCCGGTGCAGTGTATTATATGAATGCACGTGGAAGTGGTTTTAAGCGATGGGAATCATTCGTTTATTCAACTCTAATGTCCACTCTGATTTGGGAGTTTGGTGTTGAAGCATTTGCAGAAATACCATCCTGGCAGGATTTGATCATTACACCTACCCTAGGTTCTTTATTGGGAGAAGGTTTTTTTATTATGAAAGGGCGAATTATACAAAACGAACATAAAGTGCTAAATTCAAGAATTTTAGGAGTGACTTCACTTTTTATTATGGATCCATTTAATGAGTTATTAGATGTATTTGGTTATAAGACCCAAAATAAAATACAAACATATTCTACTATAGCACCGGTTAGTTATGATTTTTCTTCAGGAAAAAATATTTGGGGTATGCAGGTAGTGGTTGTTTTTTAGGTTTAGGATTTATCAATTTTTTATAATTTTATATTTATGAATAAGGAAGATTTTATTAAAAATGTAAATGATCCTAAGAATATACCAGGAATCTATAATTATTGTGATCGATGGTGTGAACGCTGTAGTTTTACAGATAAATGTTCAAATTATGCAATTTCAGATGAACAATTTAAAGGTGTTGATCTGAATCTTGAAAAAAATGAATTTTGGAACAAGTTAGGAGAAGTCTTTGAAGTTACCATGCAGATGATAAAAGATTCAGCAAAAGAAATGGGAATTGATCTGAGCAATATAGAATTTGATGACGCAGAGACAACCTTACAAAAATTTGAAAAATATGTACAAAAGTATGAATGTTCGATTGTAAGTAAAGATTATATAGCTAAAGTAGGAGCGTGGTTAGATTCATTAAAAGATATTTTAGAAGAAAAAGAAAAAGAGTGGGAAAATAGTCTGCAAATGGGTATTGATACGAGTGAAATCGAAGAACTTGATGATATCTTAGAAATTATTAACTGGTATAAATTTCAGATCCATGTAAAAATCACAAGAGCTTTAACCGGTAAAATTGAAGATCAGGATATAACCGGGAATGATCTTGATGAATTCCCAAAAGATTCTGATGGTTCGGCCAAAGTAGCATTGATAGGTATAGATAGGTCTATGGCAGCCTGGGGTAAAATGCTCTCAATTTTTCCTGAAAAAGAAGATGAAATATTTAAGATACTTATTCAACTGGAGAGATTACGAAATGCTACCGAGATTGAATTTCCAAATGCAAGAATATTTATACGTCCCGGTTTTGATGAATAAATGGTTTTATACTCAATCGAGTTAAGCATAAGCTTTGGCATAAATGGGAAAAAGAATTCTTGTTGATTAAATATTAATAATTTTGATTCTATTTCTGCCTAATTTAATTGTCCCTTTATTTTCAAGTTTTTTTAATAATCTGGACACTACAACTCTTGAAGTATTCAGGTCATCGGCAATTTCCTGATGCGTTATTCTTAAATTATTACTTCGCTTGATCTTAACCTGATCGGAAAGATATCTATATAACCTTTCATCTAATTTCATAAAGGCCAGACTTTCTATAGCTTCAACCATTTCAATTAACCTTACGTGATAGCTATCAATAATAAATTGTCGCCAAGATTTATAATTTACCAATAACTCTTCAATTTTATTAATAGGAATCATGATAAATTCAGTATCCATTTCTACAATTGCCCTAAACATACTTTTGCTGCGGTTGATACAGTTTACAAACGATATTGCACAGGTATCACCTCGTTCTAAGTAATACAACAAAATTTCATCTTTTTTATGATCTTCGCGAATAACCTTAACTACTCCATCCAAAATTAAAGGAATATGAGTCATTTCATCATCAATATCAATGAGTAAACTACCTTTTTTAATCTCTTTAAAAATACCAATCCTGGCGATTTCGTCAAGCAGATCTTTTTCAAAAAATAAGGAATAATATTCATTTAATTTTTCTTGTATTATTTTTTCATCATTTTCCATAGAAGTATGATTTTGTATAAATTCTTTGTACAAATGTAATTTAATTATGAGATAAAAAAAATTCCTTTAATAAAAAGTAAAAGAGATTTTCTGTCAAAACCAATTTCAATTACATTCAATAAAACAAATAATTAATTAATTTTTAATTTTAATTAAAGTCATAATTATAATGGTAAATATTATTTTAGGATTCATGTTATATACATACAATTAATAATCATTTTACTTAGTATTAATTGTTACACAAGGAAGCAACAAAGGTTACTTGTATAAATTGTAATGAAATTGTTCAAAATAAGCATGGAAATATTTTTTAAAATACTGATACATCGTATTTTAAAAAAAATAGTAAATTCTAATTTTATTGTAAAAATAGGGAGAATATAATTTGTTATTATGGATGATTTTGTTAATGTATAATTTTTTTAAAGCAGATTTGAAGAAATATTAAATAAGAATTAGCATAATTGTCGAATTAAAGAAATATTTATGATAAAAGTCATATATAGGTTTTAAAATTGTATATAATTTTGCTCTGTTGAAAGAGTATTTATTTCATAAATAACTTTGTGAAAGAAAAAAATAGGTACAATAATATTATGAACTCACTTTAACATTTTAATTATGAAAAAGTATAGAATTATCTCAAAATTATTTTTTGTTTTTATTTTATTATGGCTAGGATCTTGTAAAGATAATGAAGTCAAAAATAATGAAAAATCAATTGCCTATAACGCACCTGTTGAGGTAAAAACAAAAGCACAAGTATTGGCAAGTGAAGTCTTTAAAAATGGAGATATTATAGGTGCAGATCTTTCACCAAAGATAATTAGTGCAGAAGAAGTTTATAATTTATTAGATAAGAACATCTTGGTCATAGATACCAGGGGAGGAAAAGATTTTGCTAACGGACATATTAAAAATGCAGTAAGCGTTAAAATGAGTGAGCTTATGGATTATGCTCAGGTAAAGGGCTTGCCAATGTATAAAAAAGTTATTTTAGTTTGTTATACAGGTCAAACTACGAGTTTTTCAGCAGCAATATTGCAATTGTTGGGATATGAAAATATTTATGTTTTAGAATGGGGAATGTGTGGATGGAATAAGAAGTTTAGTGAAAAATGGACAAAAAATATTTCTGATAAATATGTTAAAAAACTGGTTACAACACCTTATCCAAAAAATAGTCCTTCAACACTTCCTGTAATTGAAAATGTTAAGAATACAGGTCCGCAAATTCTTAACACGCGTGCACGTACTATTTTAAAAGAGGGATTTGGTGGTTCTGCAGTAAGTTTCAGATATGCAGAAGGTAGTGCTAAAAAAGGAAAATCATATCTTATTTGTTATCAACCTGAGTCAGTTTATAAAGAAGGTCATATTGACAATGCAGTTTTGTATGATCAAAAAAATTCATTTAACCTAAGTACTGATTTATTGACACTTCCTACCGATAAAACGATTGTCATTTATTCAGATAAAGCTTATCAAAGTACATTTATTATGGTGTATTTACAAATGTTAGGCTATAAAGCTAAAACACTTAAGTATGGTGCAAACAGCTTTATGAATTCAAAATCAATTGAACGGGGTACTGGTTTTAGTGATAGTGAAATTAAAAATTATCCTTTTGAGACATCTGAATACATAGAAGTTGTTGGAGAAGTACAAGAAGGAGGTTGTTAAACAGTTAAAAATTATAAAACTCAATAATTAAAATAATAGCATTATGTCTGAGAATAACGGTATAAAAAATAAATGGATCAAGTTTTTGATTTATGCGGCAGTTACAATTCTACCCTGGGTAATTATTTTTGCTGTTTCCAAAGTTTTGGAAAAACGCAATGAACCTTCTGAGTATATAAAGATTGTTAATTACGAAAAGAAAGAGCACCAATCACCTGTAGATCACGGTGAGTTCGAAGAACTCCAAAAGGAATTTAAAACTCCTATGGAAGTTACAGAAGCCTGTGTTAGCTGTCATAATAAGAGACATACAGAAATTATGAGCAATGCACACTGGACCTGGGATCGTGAACGGTTAAGAGAGAATGGTGAGACTGTACTTTCAGGAAAGAGAAATGTGATCAATAATTTTTGTATTGCTACGAATACAAATACTTGGAAATGTACCAGTTGTCATATAGGATTTGGCTATAAAGATAATGAATTTGATTTTTCTGATTACACCAAGGTAGATTGCATGGTATGTCACGATTTAACCGGAGCTTATGAAAAAGAACCACTGGGATCAGGATTTCCTGCGGATGAAAAACAAGCATATTCAGATAAAACTTACTTTCCACCTAATTATAATTATATTGCTGCA
>JAOZVI010000145.1:0-3555 GCA_029938265.1 Flavobacteriaceae bacterium
GTTTTGGTAGTTTTATTTGACATCTATTTATTTATCTTAAATATATGAAGGGGCAACTCGGGCTGCAATTCAATATAATTCCATTCGTCATACCAATTATAACCATTTCCCGAAATAAAATCATAAACCTGAACCGGTAGTCCATGCTCAAACTCTTTCAAATCAGCTAAAGGCAGTTGCATTGACCCACTTTGTGCATTGTATGGATCTAAATTAATAATAACTAAAATTTCATTAGATTTATCATCATTCCATTTATAAAATGCAATCAAATTGTCATTTTCAATATGACAAAATTTTATATTATTGGTTTGTTGTAATGCTTCCTCATCCTTACGTATCATATTAATTTTTGCAATCAATGAGATTAAATTATTTTTTATATTCCAGTCATAATGAGTTATTTGAAATTTTTCTGAATCCAAATATTCTTCTCTGTTTGGAAGCGGATCATTGATCATATATTCAAAAACAGGCCCGTATATTCCTACATTAGAACTTAAAGTAGCTGCTAAAGCATATCGTTGAATATACTTTGATTCATTCGCACCCTGTAAATGAAATGGGTTAATATCTGGCGTATTTGGCCAAAAATTTGGACGCATATACTCACGTTGTTCTGATTTGGTCAACTCTTCAACATATTCAATTAATTCGTGTTTTGAATTTCGCCATGTAAAATAAGTGTAAGATTGCGTAAAACCCTGTTTGGCCAATTGCTGCATTATTTTCGGACCTGTAAATGCCTCTGCCAAAAACAATACATCCGGGTGTTCCTTTTTTATTTCTGAAATGATCCAATTCCAAAAATAAAAAGGTTTGGTGTGGGGATTATCTACTCTAAAGATATTTATTCCACAATCTATCCAATACATGAGCGTATCCAAAGTTTCCTTCCAAAGATTTTTATAATCTTCAGTTTCAAAATAAATTGGCAAAATATCCTGATACTTTTTTGGAGGATTCTCTGCGTATTGTACCGTTCCGTCCGGACGCCATTTAAACCACTGAGGATGCTCTTTTACCCAAGGATGATCGGGTGCTACCTGTAAAGCAAAATCCATAGCAACTTCTAAACCTAAACCATTTGCCTTTTTAACCAATGACTTAAAATCTTTAATTGTTCCTAATTCCGAATGAATACCTTTATGACCTCCATATTTAGAACCTATTCCCCATGGGGAGCCAACATCACCTTCTAAAGCATCAGTTGAATTGTTCTTGCCTTTTCTATTGACTTCTCCAATAGGATGTACCGGAGGAAAATACAGGGTGTCAAAACCCATTTCAACAACTCTTGGCAATAGTTTTATACAATCTTTAAAAGTACCGTGAACACCTTCCTTTTTGGAAGCAGAACGAGGAAAAAATTCATACCAGGTACTAAATCTGGCTTTTAATCTATCCACATAGACCTCAAACTCATTAGATGAATTAACTAATTTTTTTACCGGGTATTTATAAAATATTTGATGTAGTTTATCATTTACCGCTTCTAAAATAGCTTCTTCATATAAATCTTTATTGCTAAATATTTTTTGTAGGTGTTCTAAATATCTTCTTTCTGATTTTGTAACTCTATTGAGGATTAACTTGATGAAACCAACACCTTCCAGCAATTCTGAAGTTACTAACTGATAGTCTTCAATTTTCCTGATAATACCATGTTGCCAGGTTAAAGCATGATCTACCCAACCCTCAACTTTATAAGTATAATAGCCTTGCTTTTGAACCGCAAAAGAACCATTCCATTCGTTATTGTAAGCAAGACTCATTCTTAACTCATTCCAATCACTTTTATTTTCATGCTTATATAAAATCGAAGCAGCTATTTCATCATGTCCATCTGCAAGGACATGTGCCTTAATATTAACGATCTCATTTACAACTCTTCTAATTGGAAAATCACCATTATTTAAAGTAGGTGAAATATAATCAATAACAACTCTTTTTTGATCTAGCATTGTATTTTTTTAAATTTTAATATAACAAAAACACACAAACTTTAAAGCTATTTTTTAAAGCTAAACAGTTTGAATGATAAAAAATTGGAAAGTAATCAAATTACAAAACCATGTGGAATTATTGCACCTTTTTTAATTACCACTATACCATCACGTATTACATATAAATCAGTTTCATTATCTTCTAAATGCTTACCTCCATTTATTCTTACATCATTTCCTATGCAACAGTTCTTATCTAAAATTGCATTTTTGATAAAACATCGCTTCCCGATTCCCATAGGTATATTTTTAGGATTATCAATCAACTCATCTAAAGTTTGATAATAATCACTCCCCATCATATATGTATTAATAACAGTTGATTCTTCACATATTCTCGAACGGATTCCAATTACAGATCTTTCAATTTTTCCAGCATGAATAATACATCCTTCTGCCAAAACGGTTTTATCTAGGACAGTACCTGAAACCTTAGATGTTGGCAATATTCTTGCTCTTGTATATACTTTTTTACTTTCGCTGAACAAATCAAATTTAGGTACAGAATCCGTTAAGCCTAAATTGGCTTCAAAAAAGGAATCAATATTCCCAATATCTGTCCAATACCCTTCAAATTGGGAGCTTATCACTTTATGCTTATCAATATTTTGAGGAATAATTTCTTTTCCAAAATCAACCGTATCAGGATCTTTCAATAATTCAATTAAAAAATCTCTATTAAAAACATAAATACCCATGGAAGCAAGGTATTCCCGACCTTCTGATCTCATTTTATCACTCACATCTGAAACCCATTCAGGTAATAACTCGTGTGCCGGTTTTTCAATAAAAGATGTAATTACACTCTCCTCATTTGTTTTCAAAATTCCAAAGGAAGTTGCATCCTTTGCATTAACAGGCATTGTAGCTATAGATAATTCTGCTTTGCTCTTAATATGCTTCTTAAGAATTTCATTATAATCCATTTGATAAAGCTGATCACCTGATAATATCAAAGCATATTTAAAATCATGTTTCAAAAAATGATGTATGCTCTGGCGTACTGCATCAGCGGTTCCCTGAAACCAGCTAGAACTTTCCGGTGTTTGCTCTGCAGCTAAAACATCAACAAAAGCATTGCTAAAAAAACTAAAGTTATAGGTGTTTTTAATGTGCTGGTTTAATGAAGCTGAATTAAACTGGGTTAATACGTACATCTTTTTAATCCCCGAATTGATACAGTTAGAAATTGGTATATCTACCAATCTATATTTTCCTGCAATTGGTACCGCTGGTTTTGATCTTCTTTCAGTTAAAGGATATAACCTTGATCCCTGTCCGCCCCCTAAAATAATACTCAATACATTATCCATAATTATGTCGTTAGTGATTTATATAATTCTTTATGTTCTTTTGCTATGGCACTCCAATCAAAAGTCTCTTCAACTCTTTTTCTGCCTTTTTTTGCCATGGCATCTCTTAATTCTTTGTTGTTTATTAATTTATTGACACCTTCAGCGAGATCTTTAGAAAATTTATCCGGATCTGTGGGCTCAAAAGGTGCAGCATCCTGTTGATCTAAAGAAACCAATATTCCTGTTTCTCCATC
>JAOZVI010000145.1:3655-5560 GCA_029938265.1 Flavobacteriaceae bacterium
CAAAAGGTGCAGCATCCTGTTGATCTAAAGAAACCAATATTCCTGTTTCTCCATCCACAACAACTTCTTTTATTCCTCCAACAGCACTTGCAACAACAGCAGTTTCACAAGCCATTGCTTCAATATTTATAATACCAAATGGTTCGTATATTGACGGACAACAAAACACATCTGCATGCGAATATAGTTGAATTACTTCTTTTTTAGGTAACATTTCATCTATCCAGATAACATTATCTCTGGTTTTTTTTACTTCGTCAACACTATTTTCCATCTCTTTGGCAATTTCAGGCGTATCTGGTGCTCCGGCGCATAAAACAATCTGAGTTTCTGGATCAATATATTTTATTGCATTTACCAAATGTATAATCCCTTTCTGTCTGGTAATTCTACCTACAAAAAGTACAAATGGTTTTGATTGATCAATTCCATACCTATCAAGTGTAGATGTTTCTTGGGTTACTACATATTCTTCAAGGTTAATTCCGTTATATATTACCTTTATTTTATCTTTATCTACATCAAAATATTGTAATACATCTTCTTTTGTTTCCTTTGACACAGCAATAATAGCATCAGCCATTTCAATTGCTGTTTTTTCAACCCAAGAAGAAGTATCATAACCTCTGCCCAATTGTTCTCTTTTCCATGGCCTTAATGGCTCTAATGAATGTGTTGTAATTACTAACGGAACACCATAACTCAATTTTGCTATAATACCGGCAAATTGAGCATACCAGGTATGACAATGTACTATATCCGCATCAATATCATCAGCATTCATTTGAATACAGGTAGTTAAACTATTAAATACGGCTTTTAACTTATCATTTGTTTGATCAAAAACCGGATTATCAAAAGGAAACCCTTTGACTGTTAAATTATCTGATTTTTCATCCTGATCACCAAAACACCTGATGTCTATTTCCATGATCTTAGCTAATTCAGCTGCTAAATATTCAACAACTACACCTGCACCACCATAAACATATGGCGGAAATTCTTTTGTATAAAAAAGTACTTTCATTATTAAAATTGTTTTTATGAATATTTATTTACCAATAAGCTGTGTTTCAGATTATTAAAATAATTATCTTTCTTTAGTAAATTACTAAAAAAAAATGGAAAACCAAATAAGTGTTCCTTAATTTTTTGTAACCTGATTTTATCCAATAGACAGAACCTGAGTTTTAAGTTTATTTGTTTTAAACTATTTACGTTAGGTGTTTTAATATTTTTTTTAGATAAGCTTCTTATTCCTTTAACATTGCCGTTTTTGTCATTTTTTAGTTTCCTTTTAAGTCTCTATAAATAGTTGTAAAAATATCTAGACTTTGATCTTGTGAAAAAAATCAACAGCTTATCAAATGATAAATTGGCTACATATTTGTTATTTAGAAGATTATCTTTATTTTTGAAGATCTTTTTAATCAACAGACAAACCCATCCCCATGAAAAAATTAATATTTCTTTTATTATTATTTACAGGAATCACATCTGCCCAAACCATCGTTTTTGATGCTTCTAATAAATGGGTGTTGCCCATAGGCAGGGATAGTGAAAGCGTTGAAGTGCTTAAACATCCTCTCCAGATTGAATTAAAGAATAATCAACTAAAGCTTTATTACCCGGATGAAAATAAGTTTTATTACGATGAACTGATAACTCCAATTAAAAGGGTTGTTGAGCTGAATAAAGATGGGCGAACCTTTTTTTTACTGGAATTCACTCACAGCGAAATGACCTTTTATTTTAGGATCACCAAAGATAACGATCCTAATTACGGGGTAGTTTACGGAATTGAAATTCCAGAAATTGAAAACGGTCAGATCATAGCTTATAACACTTTTTATTGAAAAGATTTCCAAAAAAAAACTATCAAAAAAATTGATAGTTTTGATAATA
>JAOZVI010000146.1 GCA_029938265.1 Flavobacteriaceae bacterium
CAACTTTTACCTGTTTTGGGTTATTATCCTGATAATGATGAGGAAATGATTCAAAAGTTTAAACCTCAAGCTGAAGAACTAATTTTAAAAAATATTTTAAAAGACGAATCAAAAGAAGGTATTTTAGTATTAGAAGACTTTAAAAAAACCATAGATCAGGCAAATAACGTTACAGACGAAGAAATATTAAATGAAGCAAAATCAATAACGAAATCAAAAACTTCAAGTGCTTTAGGTGCCGTAAAAGTAATACCAAGAGCTTTGAAAAATATTAATTTTTTAGAATTGATATTAGCACTTTCAACAATTATTATTATTTATGGGTTTAAAAGAATTACATCAACGATACCCAGTACTTTAGTTGCATTATTAGTTGTTTCAGGTGTCGCTATTTTTGCCAATCTCGATTATATTCCAATTGCCGAAATTCCTGGAGGCTTTCCTATACCACACTTTGAAATTTTTACTCAATTTGATTTCGGCCAGATATCCCCTTATATTTTAACTGCTTTAACGCTAGCTTTATTGGGTTCAATTGATTCATTGCTCACTTCAGTAGTTGCTGATAATATGACCAAAACCAATCACGATTCCAATAAAGAACTTATCGGTCAGGGAATTGGAAACAGCATAGCCGGTTTATTTGGCGGTTTACCCGGTGCCGGTGCAACGATCAGAACTGTTGTAAACATCAATGCCGGAGGAAAAAACCGACTTTCAGGGATGATTGCAGGAATACTACTATTAATAATTCTTTTGGCTTTAGGCCCTGTTGCTTCTATGATTCCGGCTGCAGTTCTTGCAGGAATTCTAATGACCGTCGGTTTTGGAGTTATCGATTATAAAGGCTTAAAAGCAATACCTAATATTCCAAAAGCGGAAGTGGTTATTATGATCATTGTTTTGTTTTTATCTACATTTTGGAATTTGGTTTACGCTGTTGGAATTGGTTTGGCCATGGCTTCTCTAATTTTTATGAAAAAAATTGGAGATATTACCGGTGAACATTCCGATATAAAAAGTTTGAAAAGAGAAAGATCATGGAAAGATGAAGCTAATTTCCCCGAAGATCTAAAAGAGAAAGTTTTTATCAAACATATCAAAGGTCCTGTATTTTTTGGATCTACAAATTATATACAACAGTTAACAGGGCAAGTGCCTGATACAGCCACTTATGTAATTGTAAGAATGGAACTGGTTCCGTATATTGATCAATCCGGCTTATATGTTTTTGAAGATCTATTCCTCAATCTTGAAAAGCACAATATCAATGTCCTTTTAACAGGTATTCAAAAACAACCAAGACGCTTGATGGAATCAATTGAAATTATTCCTGAATTAATTTCTGAAGATAATATTTTCAAAAATTTTGATGATAGTATCCAATGGGTAAAAACTAATATTTAAATCACTAATTATGGCATCACAATTTTACAAAAAACTGATTGACAATAATACAAAATGGGTTCAGGAGAAGACATTAGAAAACCCTGACTTTTTTAAAGAATTATCTAAAGGACAACAACCTCCCTTGCTTTGGATCGGATGTGCCGATTCCCGGGTTCCTCCAAACCAAATAGTTGGGACTGATCCAGGTGAAATTTTTGTCCATAGAAATATTGCTAATTTAGTAGTTCATAACGATCTAAATATGCTTTCCGTCTTAGAATATGCCGTTAATGTATTAAAAGTAAAACATGTCATTGTATGTGGACATTATGGTTGTGGAGGCGTTCAAGCTGCTATGGGAGATCATTCTTATGGGATTATAGATAATTGGTTAATTAATATAAAAGATGTTTATCACAATCACAAAAATGAACTAATTAAACTTGAAAAAGAAGATGAACGATTTGACCGACTTGTAGAATTAAATGTTCATGAACAGGTACAAAATCTTGCCAAAACTACCATTGTACAAAGTGCATGGAAAAACAAACAAGATCTTAAGATCCATGGTTGGATATTTGAATTAGAAACAGGAAAAATTAAGGATTTAAATATTGATATGAATACCAATAAAGATCTAAATAAAATATTTAAATTTGATTTATAATTAATGATGTAAAACAAGTGTTGAGAAGAATATTGTTAAAAATTCAACTTGTTATTTGAGATATTTCAAGCCATAATTTGCATTAATACTATTTTTAATTATTAATTGAGGTTTATAAATAATAACTAAGAAAAAAGCTTAAAATGTTAACTTTTAAAAATTTTAATATTGCCGATTGGTTTTCTTTCTACAGAATTGCAGCTGCACCTCTGCTTATTATTTTACTTTGGCTGAATGAACGAGAGCTGTTTACATGGTTTTTATTGATCAGTTATTCAACTGATATGATTGATGGCTTTTTAGCGCGAAAATTAAAGATCACCAGTCCGAGAGGGTCCCAATTAGATTCAATTGGCGATCAAATTACATTAGCAATAGGTGTAATTGGCTTATTTGTTTTTGAATACGATTTTATAAAAGAAAATTATCTTTTAATTATCATTGCGTTTATTCCTTATTTTATCCAGATGTTTATAGCTTATAAAAAGTATGGTAAAGCTACTTCTTTTCACACTTACCTTGCCAAATTATCAGCATTAACACAAGGGTTTTTTATTCTATGGACACTTTTTTTTGGTCCAATTTACTGGTTATTCTATTTTATGATCATTTTAGGTTTATTGGAAACAATCGAAGAGATTTCACTTATTTTTATGTATGATAAATGGGTATCTGATGTAAAGGGAATCTACTGGGCATTAAAAGATAAAAGGAGAAATAAATCTATACATTGATAATGCAAATCAAGAGTTGAGAATAAATGGTATTAAGCATCAGGGCAAGCCCTGAACCCAATTACAGGAATCGGCCCAAGGGTTGAGGTACCTGCCACGCCGGCGGGTTCAACTAATATTTTGAGTTCGTTTTAAAACTCCTCAAAATTGAGTTTCACTAATAAATATTTAGCAAAGTCATTTATTTTAAGTGGGCTCTAGTGAGATTATCTTTAATATGATAAATCTGTCCCTTCCCTCCTGTTCTGTTAG
Organism: Flavobacteriaceae bacterium; assembly: GCA_029938265.1. Classification (GTDB taxonomy): domain Bacteria; phylum Bacteroidota; class Bacteroidia; order Flavobacteriales; family Flavobacteriaceae; genus Namhaeicola. The sequence goes on from JAOZVI010000146.1 coordinate 3,043, forward strand.
TTGAAAATGCAAATAATATTTAGTAAATTAGGGGACTTCAAAATTAAATAATTTTAATATGAGCCAGATCAACGATTTTATTTATGAAACAATAGGGATATCAACCAAGACACAAAATGAGATTCTGATTTCGATAATTATTATTCTGCTCTTATCTGTTTTTCGGTTTGTGGTTCTAAGGATAGTGTGGCGGCAAACCAAAGATATAAAAGTTCGCTACCAATGGAATCGAATCCTTTCATTTATCATCCCATTTACCGGGATTATTTTGGTTGGTGCTATTTGGATTCCTGCTTTTGAACAGTTTGGGGCATTTCTCGGACTTATAACTGCAGGTTTGGCCATTGCATTAAAAGACCCAATAACAAACCTTGCTGGATGGTTATTTATTTTGGTCAGAAAGCCGTTTGTCATGGGAGATCGGGTTCAAGTGGGTAAACATACCGGTGATATTATCGATATCCGTTTATTTCAATTTACTATGCTCGAAATTGGAAACTGGGTAGATGCAGATCAGAGTACTGGTAGAATAATTCATCTACCAAATGGTAAAGTTTTTCTTGAACCACAGGCCAACTACAGTTCTGGATTTGAATATATATGGAATGAAATAAAAGTATTAATCACATTTGAAAGTAATTGGACAAAAGCAAAAACCACATTAGAAGATATTATTGATATTCATACTAAAAATGTTGATCTTAAAGTAAAACAAGAAATACTGGAAGCCAGTAAAAATTATATGATTTATTATAAACACCTAACCCCAATAGTTTATACAACGGTAAAGGAGTCTGGCATACAGCTTACTATGAGGTATTTGTGTAATCCCCGAAGAAGACGTGGTTCAGAAAATGAAATCTGGGAAAAAGTATTGATTCAGTTCAACGAACAAAAAGATATTGAATTTGCTTACCCTACAACAAGATTTTATAAACAAAGTGAAGGAATTTAATCTATATATTTTTATATCTAAAAGTATCACTTTAAAAATGGGAAAATCTTTCAGAATGATAATCTGAAAGGTTATAAGACGTATCTAAGAAAGACTCAGCAGAGATATAGCTTATCAAAAATTTTCAAACTATTTTTGATCTGAAAATTCAAGCTAATTTGCTAAGATTTCAAACCAATACAATATGTATTGATTTAACTACAAATATTCTTATTTTTGTTAGAACAATTATCAATACATAAAATGACCGAAAGTTATATAAATAATAAAATATCTCCTGAAGATTTAGAAACCATAAAAAAAGCCAAAGCCAGTATGGAAGATATCGGCTTACTTATGCAAGGCTTAAATAAATTGGGAGGAACCATTGAAACAGGAATTAAAATAATACCTCTAAAACAGCAGCTATGGCTTCAAACCCATATAGATAAAATTTTAATGACACTGGTAAAGAGCAATCTGACTACCATGCAAAAAGGAAAATCATTTAAAAAACCATCTCCAATAGTTTATAAGTCTCTTGTTACTGCTACCGGAGTTGTTAGTGGTGCACTTGGTGCTGCTACAGGCATCGGAACAGCTATATTTGCTTCTGAATTAGCGCTTTCAACCAAGTTTATTATGCGCTCTATAATGGATATTGCAAGAAGTGAGGGAGAAGATATTTATGATCTGGAAACACAATTATCCTGTTTACAAGTATTTGCATTAGGAGGAGATTCAAAAGATGATGACGGACTTGAAACCAGTTATTATACTTCCCGAATGGTTTTAGATAACGCAATAAAGGGAGCCGGCTCCTATATATCAAAAAATGGTATCAGTGGTTTGAATAAACTTCTACTTAACAGTACTAATCCATTAGTTAAGCTAATAAGTTCAGTAGCTTCCAGATTTACTGTTCAGGTTTCTGAAAAATTTATTGCGCAGGCTGTACCCTTAATTGGAGCTGCCGGTGGAGGCTCAGTTAATTATATATTTATCAATCATTTCCAAAAAATGGCCAAAGCACATTTTACCATCAGACGCTTAGAACGAAAATATAGCCGGAAACTGGTAGAAACTGCTTATTTAAAACTCAAATAAAGCAATATTATGATACTTTGAAATTTTACAAATTTATCATTTGTCAGTCTTGCAATGAATTGCAATATTTTTATTAGGAATGTCAAAATCTTAAATTAAAGGTATAAGAATCATAATTGTAATGATTTTGGCATTTGTTTTTTGGTAAGTATTGTTAAATTAATTTCAAATATTAATTATAGTAGATTTATACTTTTTGTTACTGTACTGGGTGGATTTATATTATTGCTTAGGTAATTCATAAATATAGGAGTAAGATTGTTTACAAATACAAAACCCTTATAATCGAATAATTATAAGGGTTTTTACGGAGAAAGAGGCATGATTTACATTGCTCTAAGCCCATATACAGTAAGGGATACAGGTGTTTTTATAATTTTGATAATGCACTGAAAACGCACTTAAAAAACCGATAATATTTTAACAAATATTTAACATTTA
>JAOZVI010000147.1:0-1039 GCA_029938265.1 Flavobacteriaceae bacterium
ACTATTGTTAGAAACATCTAATGAAGTGAGCTTACTTCCCTGAGCATTTAAAGTTTCTAAATTTTGAAAATTAGACACATCTATGGCTGTGAGACTGGTTTGTGAAATATTTAAGTTGATTAAACTATTATAAGAAAATTGGGCAGTGAGTTGAGCACCGTTAACTTGTAATGATTTTAAAGGTTTATTCTTATGTAGATATACGGGTAAAATTACATCTTCAAGATCAGGATTATTAGAAACGTCTATATCTAACAAACTAAGATTGTTAGATAAATCTAAAACACCTGTAAGTTGATTGTTAGAACAATCAAGATTTTTCAAAGCAGTATTATTACTTACATCTAAACTGGTAAGCACATTATCACTCACATTTAACGTCTCTAAATTAAAGAAGTTTTCAATACCTGTTAGGTTTGAAATACTTTCTGAAGAAAGGTCTAATGAAGTAATTTCAGAAATATTATTCACTGTAATAATACCGTTTACCTCGCTATCTGTATCAATACCTAATCTAACTAATACTTCTTCAAATTTAGAGTCTCCTACTGTAATAATTTGAACACAATCTTCAGAATATGTTGCTGTATTATCTTTTTTCCAAAACTTATAAGGATATTCACTAGCGTTAGCCTTTGTAGCATTATCTACCCTAATACATGTTAAGGATGGAATATTTTCGGCATAGAAAGTAGTAATTAATGAATTATTGCTGTTCTTTACATTTAGACTCTCTAAATCATTAACAGAGCAAACTAAACTTCTCATATCTTTGTTATTACTTACATCCAGATTTGTAAGTTGATTAACTCCACAATCTAATACTCTCAAATCTTTATTATTACTTATGTCCAAACTTGTAAGTTGATTACCCCCACAATATAATGTTACTAAATTTGAATTAGTAGTCAAATTTAAATCAGTAATTTTATTATTACCACAAAGTAAATTTTCTAAAAAAGGTTTATCACTTACATTAAGATACTCAATCTTATTACTACTACAATCAAGTCTTATCAAAGCATTATTTTCACTCACA
>JAOZVI010000147.1:1049-5492 GCA_029938265.1 Flavobacteriaceae bacterium
AGTCCATTATGTCCGCAGAAGAGTATTTTTAATTTTTTATTATTATTTACATTTATTTTATTTCCATAATACCCAATTCTGCTACCAAAACCTAAAATTAATTCTTCAAGATCAGGATTGTTATCCACATCTATACTTTGGAATTTATTATAGTCAGCGTGTATTTTTTTGAGTTTAGAACATTGACTCACATCTAAGGTAATGAGGATATTACCTGCACAATATAGATTTACTAATAAATCATTCTCGCTTAGATTTAAACTTGTTAATTGGTTAGAACTACACTCTAGGGTTATTAAGTTACTAAATCCTTCAATACCAGTTAAGTTCTTTATTTCACTGGAAGAAACATTAAGTGAAGTAACCCCAGATATATTAGCTGTTGTCACATAATCATCTAATACATCATCATATCCCAGATCAATCAGAGCGTGTTCAAAATTATCATCAGGAACATAGGTTTGAGCATAAATATTTCCTAAAACAAACAAGTATAGGAAGATAACGAGGGGAAAGTATCTTTTTAACATGGTATATCATTTAAGGTTAATAAATCAGTTTTGAAAGAACCCAAGTTATATAAGGTCTGCCAATTATGCAATGACCTGCGTCATCAAAACCGATGATTCTCGTCAGCTTTTTCCAGTTTTTCAATAAATTTTTGATTTTTTTGTGTTGATCTGAGAAAAAATAAAATATACCTGGTCATTAAAATTTCTATTTACTGATATTAATCAGTTGCCAGAAAGAAATTAACTTTTACTTTTATTTGTTTAAACATGATCTAAAATTTTTTTAAAAAGTGTGAAACAATTATTTTCATTCATCTTATTCTTTTTTACATTTTTTATTGCTTCTGCACAGCATTCTAAACCAGACACGCTAAAAGCTTTTTACAGTGAAAGTAAGATCAAACTTGACGGAAAATTAGATGAAGCTTGCTGGGCAAATGCAATTCCCATCGAAAATTTAACACAACGCGAACAGAATGAGGGTGAACCTGCCACTGAAAAGACAAAAATTGCAGTGGTTTACAATACCAATAAAATGTATTTTGGTATTTGGTGTTATGACAGTGAACCCGATAAAATTTCTGCACAACAAATGGCTCGTGATTTCCACTGGAGTAGTGACGATAATATAGAAATCATGATCAGCCCGTTTAACGATAACCGTAACGGTTACCTTTTTGTTACCAATCCAAATGGAGCTATGGCAGATGTTCAGGTAGGGGATGAGGGTAAGGATTTTAATATGAGCTGGAACGGGGTTTGGGATGTTGCGGTTGATCGAAATGAACAAGGGTGGTTTATTGAAATGGTAATTCCGTTTAGTACGCTTAAATTCAAAAAAGAATCCGTTCAAACCTGGGGAATTAATTTTGAAAGAAATATTCGTAGAAAAAAAGAACAGCTCATGTGGCAGGGATGGTCGCGTTTATATGAATTGGAAAAGATATCACAAGGAGGTAAACTAGTGGGTTTGGAAAACATTAAACAAGGCACCAAATTTGAATTTAACCCTTATTTGCTTAGCGGAATAGAATTTCAAAAAGATGGTAATACAGACACAACTTTTAAATTTGGAGGAGAGGTCAACTTTGACGTTACGCCAACACTTAAATTAAATTTATCGATCAACACTGATTTTGCACAGGTTGAATCCGATAGAAAGCAGATCAATTTTACCCGATTTTCACTTTTTTATCCGGAAAAGCGGCAGTTTTTTTTAGAAGGAAAAAATTACAATGATATGAATGTTGGTCGAACGCGGATCTTTTACAGCAGAAGGATCGGAATTGATAATCATACTGAGATTCCAATTATTGCAGGTTTAAGGCTTTTTGGAAAACTCAATAAAACTAACATTGGACTCATGAGTATTCAAACTGCTGAAAAAGACAGTATTGCAACTACAAATTATTCGGTAATAAGAATAAAGCAAGATATTTTTAATCAATCAAGTATTGGTATTATTGCTACCCAAAAATTCACCAAAGACCATTATAACCGAGTTTACGGATCTGATTTTACCTATTCTACTTCAGAGATCTTTGGTGATAAAAACTTATTGGTAGGCGGCTCTTTTGCTGTTTCTGATACAAAAACCAACAATGTTTCCGAAGACCTAAATAAAGATAATCTGACATATAATGTATTTTTAAGTTATCCGAATGATGTAATTGAATTTGATTTAGGATTTACAACCGTAGAAAAAGGATTTAATCCGGAAATGGGTTTTACTTATCGGAATAATTACAGGATGATCTATACAGAGTTACAATTTAATCCAAGGTTTAAAAAGTTACCTTTTTTTAGAAATTTTATCTTTAAACCAATCGATATCAATTATTATATCAACGATGAAACTAATGATTTAGAATCTGTTTTTTATGAATGGCGGCCATTGGGATTTGTTACTAAAAGTGGTGAATTTATGGAGTTAAACGTGCAACATATTTTTGATCACCCAACAGAAGATTTTGAATTGATAGACGATGTGATCATTCCGGCAGGAGAATACTGGGATAATCGATTAGAATTGCTATTTAGTTCTTTTAGAGGAAGAAAAATTTCTGGTGCGCTTGAAGTAAATGTAGGTGAGTTTTATACCGGTAACCGACAAAGATTTGAATTGAACACTAATTTTAATATCAATAGACATTTGAATTTTAATGTAGATTGGCAAAGAAATTATGTGCAACTTCCAGGAAAATCTTTTTTTACCGATGAAATTGGAGGAAGAATTGATTACGCTTTTAATCCAAAATTACAATCGAGTGTTTATGCACAATGGAATACTGAAGATGATGATATTCTGATCAATTATCGTATCAACTGGATACCTAAAATTGGCAGTTATTTTTATTTTGTGATCAATCAGGAGTTTAATACCGATAACGGAATTAAATTAGAAAGAACCACGATAATGGGTAAGTTGATCTGGCGGTTTGCTTTGTGATATTAATGCGATAATGTTTAAATGTTGTGATGATCTTAAAGGAAAAACTACATATTTTATTTTCTAATTCTCTTTAGCCTTCTAGTATTAATTTTCTGAATAAAACCAACTAATAATTTTTATAAAAATTCTTTAAACGATTATTAATTTGCACATAAATAGGTTTTGTAAATTCAACAAACATCTGTTGTGGAGGAGGTGGAGGTATTTGTTTGTTTCTACAAATATCTAATTGATCTCTGTTTAAAGCACGTTCATCACCGTTGTAGTATCCCCATTCATTAAACCATACAAAATCTCCGGGAAAATTTTCATTTAATAAAATATTTTTATTATTTTCAGTGATGGTAAGATTAACTATTCCTCTTGAGATGATCTCCATATGATTGATAGAGACTTCTGCTTTTACGGTACCAAATACATCTTTTTTTCTACCACTGTCTAAAGTTATTTCTCCAATTTTTACACTGTCTGCCTGCATATTCTCAATACGTTCTTTGGTATGGGTTTCTCCTACAACAAAATCTTCAAAATTTATTCTTAAAAACTGATCCGGGTTGTTTAGATTGACCTTTTTAGCATCGTTAACTGAATAGAATCTAACAAATTTATTTTGCTCAATCTGCTGTAAACTATTTTGTAATTGCTCATAAAAAGAACCAGCACTTAATTTATACATTTTCGAATTTACATGTTTAAACTCAGCTATAACATGTATTAAAGCCATGTTATAAGATATTTCCATTTTTTCAGAAACATCTTTATAATTTCCTACAAAAGCATCGGCATCCTGAAAATAATAATAAGCTTTTTTAGCATTTTCTTTTGTACCCGTTGAGAGTTGCTTTGTTCCTGCCAAATATTGTTCTTCGGCTGCCAGACTTTTTATTTCACTCAATTCAGCATAAAATTTTTGAGGGTTTTTTATGATATCTTTAGCAACGGGGCTTTGTTGAATTTTTTCATATATACGATTCAGATCTTCGTAAGTATAAGCTGCGTGTGAATTAGCAAATTGAGGTTGAATCAATTTGTCTTTTTTAAGATCCTCTAATAAATTTTCTACAGCCAAAGGGTATGCTTGTGCAAGTGTTTCTCTGGCTTTATTATTACTGGGATTCTTTTTTAACCGTTCAACCGATTGTATAACAGCTTCGTAATAATTACCTTTCTCTAGTAATTTTTGAGGAGAAGTACAGGCTAAAACTAATGAACTGATTAAGAAAACAACTAATAAAGATTTAATAAAATGCTTCATAATGTGAATTTGAATATCACAAATATAAAGAAGCATTTTATTAATTAAGTGATATTTTCGATTATTCTATATGTAGTTAACCCGAATTATTCAGGTTTTAGCTTTGTACAGATGTGAGACATCGAAACATATAGATATAGGCTTCTATTTCAAAGGTTTTGTAATGAAACAGATGTGCAAAGATAAAAAAAGCTACACCCAAAATTGGGTATTGTATTTTAGTG
>JAOZVI010000148.1 GCA_029938265.1 Flavobacteriaceae bacterium
AAAAATTTATAAATCAAAAGTACTAAAATAAAATTTAGTCGGTTATTTTAATACATTTACATATGAATTGGAATAATGCAATACAAGATTATCAAGACTTTTTAAAAATTGAAAGAGGTTTGGCTAAGAATTCAATCGAAAGTTATTCTCGAGATGTAAAAAAGTTGGTATCCTATTTAGAAGAAAACAGTATTAAAGTCTCTCCGATTTCTATTGACGAAGAAATTATTCAACAGTTTATCTATACGATTTCAAAAAAAGTAAATGCGCGTACTCAAGCCAGACAGATCTCTGGTCTACGCAACTTTTTTAACTATCTTATTTTTGAGGATTACCGTAAGAATAATCCTACCGACCTAATTGAAACCCCTAAGATTGGACGAAAATTACCCGATACGATTTCTACTGAAGAGATTGATACCATTATCAAACAAATTGATTTGAGTTCTCCAGAAGGAGAACGTAACAGAACCATCTTAGAAACATTGTACAGTTGTGGTTTACGGGTTTCTGAATTGATCAATCTAAAAAAATCTGACCTTTTCTTTGAAGAAGGATTTATAAGGGTTATTGGTAAAGGAAATAAACAACGTTTTGTTCCTATAAATCAAAATACAATTAAATTTATAAATATATATATAGATCAGATTCGTTCAAAAATTAAAAATCAAAAAGGATTTGAAGATACCTTATTTTTAAACAGAAGAGGCAAACAAATTACCAGAAATATGATCTTTATGATTATCAAAGATCTGGTTGCTAAAGCAGGAATTCACAAAAATGTGAGTCCGCATACTTTTAGACATTCTTTTGCAACTCATCTTCTGGAAAACGGTGCCGACCTTAGGGCTATACAACAAATGTTAGGCCATGAGAGCATTACTACAACCGAAATTTACATGCATGTTGACAGAAGTTTTCTAAAAGATGTTGTTGAAAAATTTCATCCGAGAAAATAATGTTTTATGTTTCGGATTTGTAGTTGTAAATAAAAATATATTTACTACATGCTATAAAACTGTATTAAATTTGCTTCATAATATTGATCATCCAGTTTGGACAACAAGCTTTTGATCACATTCACATTCACTTTTAACAGCCAGTGCAGAATATCCGAATTTATTGCGTTTTCAACAACATCATCTAGTTTATCAATTCCATGTTTTTACATGATCTTATTCTATACCAGCATGAATACCGTGAGTTTCCCAAATAAAATCGTTGAATTTCATCTTTTTAAATTAAATAATTTATTTAAGATCAATTGAGCACAAAACAATTACAATTTATCCTTTGACTTCTTTTCAGGAACAGGATCATAACCACTCCCACCCCAGGGATTACAACTTGTAATTCTTTTAATTGAAAGCCAGCCCCCCTTGAATAATCCATGTTTTTGCAAAGCTTCTACCGTATAATGTGAACATGTTGGTGAATATCGACAACTGTTGGGTGTATAAGGTGATATTGCGACTTGATAAAATCGAACCAAAACAATAAATGGAAATATTAATATTTTACGAATTATTTTCAAAAAGATTTTCTATCAATTTACTGTAAAACTTGTGCCTTCTTTTCCGTCTTTAAGTTGAATACCCAAAGCCAATAACTCATCTCTAATTTTATCTGATAAGGCCCAATCTTTATCTGCTCTAGCATGGTTGCGCATTTCAATAAGAATTTCAACAACTCCTGATAATTTATCTGAGTTATTCTCTCCAACTTCTGTTTTTTCTAAGCCTAAAACATCGAATATAAAATCTTTTAGTACTTTTTTAAATTCCTGCAAATCTGTTTGAGTTAAACTTTCTTTACCATCTTTTATCAGATTAATAATTTTTACGGCTTCAAATAGATGAGATATTAAAACCGGGCTGTTAAAATCATCATTCATTGCATCATAACATTTTTGTTTCCATGTTTTAACATTAAAAGTTGAAGTATCTGATATAGTTAATTTCGGCAATAGATCGATTGCCTCCATCAAACGATTATAACCTTTTTCAGAAGCTAAAATTGCATCATTAGAGAAATCTAAAATACTTCTATAATGTGCTTGAAGCATAAAGAAACGTGCAACACTCGCACTATATGCCTTGGTAATATGCTCATTATCTCCGGTAAAGATCTCATTGGGTAAAATACTGTTACCGGTAGATTTTGACATCTTCTTCCCATTCATGGTCAACATATTTCCATGCATCCAATAATTTACAGGAGCTATATGATTGCATGCTTGAGATTGAGCAATCTCACATTCGTGATGTGGAAATTTTAAATCCATCCCGCCACCATGTATATCAAATTGTTCTCCTAAATATTTAGTACTCATAACAGTACATTCCAGATGCCATCCTGGAAAACCAACACTCCAGGGCGAATTCCATCGTTGAATATGTTCTGGCCCGGCTTTTTTCCAAAGAGAAAAATCTTGTGGATTTTTCTTATCACTCTGACCATCTAAAACTCTTGTATTTTCAATAGCATCTTCAATTTTTCTTTTAGATAAGATTCCGTAATTTTCTTTTTCATTGTATTTTAATACATCAAAATAAACCGATCCATTAATTTCATAGGCCAGTCCATTATCCATTATTGTATTAATCGTTTCTATTTGCTCTAGTATATGCCCTGTAGCTGTAGGTTCAATACTTGGAGATAATAAATTAAACTTTTGTAAAATTTTATGAAAATCAACGGTATATTTTTGAACAATCTCCATTGGCTCCAATTTTTCTAAACGAGCCTTAGTTGATATCTTATCTTCGGAATTATCATCTGTTAAATGACCGGCATCAGTTATATTTCTAACATACCTTACTTTATAATCTAAATGCAATAAATATCTGTAAATAAGATCAAAGGAAATAAAAGTTCTAACATTTCCTAAATGAACATTACTGTAAACTGTAGGTCCACAAACATACATGCCAACATATCCTTCTTGCAAAGGTGTAAAGACTTCTTTTTTATTTGTTAGCGAGTTATAGATCTTTAGTTCTTGCATTTGGATTTATATTTTTTTTATAATAAGCTAGATTCAATTAATAAGTTGTCAAAGATAATAACTTATAATAAAATAAAGCACAAAAAAAAAGTATCAATAATTTTTGATACTTTTTGTGATATTCAGGTTTAAATATTATTTAATCTATAACTTTTAAACCTTTTGGCAATTTTATTTTACCATAATGATCATCAACCTTTAATGTTGCTCCTTTTGGGACTTTAATAACAAGGCTTTTTTTTATCTTAAATTTCTTAGTCACTTTAGCATTTTTCTCTTTTATTTTTTGAGTATATTTTTCTTCCATTTCTTTTTCCATTTTATGCATTTTCAATTCCATTTTTTTTTCATGTGCTTCCATCTTTTTTTCAAATGCTTTCAACTGTGGTTCAACCTCTTTCTCCCATTGTTCCATTTGTTTTTCATATGTTTTCATCTGAGGCTCAATCTCTTTTTCCCATTGTTTTATCTTCTCTTTATAAGCTTTCATTTGAGGTTCAATTTTTTCTTCATATTCTTTTTTCCAGGTTTCCTGTTGCTCTTTAAATTTCTCCAGATATGCTTCTTTATTTTTTTGATAAGCTTGATAATCAAATTCCATTTCTGGTAAATGTGTCGTAGCTGATATTCGAAAAGGTGGCATTGGTGGAATTGAAGACATTGAAGGTATAGGCGGCATATTTGGTAATTCAGAATAATAATCTCCATTAAACATTTCTCCAATATGTGTAATAGATTCTAGATCGAAATCAAAATCGAAGTCCATATCGTCATAAACAAAACTATGAGAATGATAATTTCTGGATGAACTTGATGTGATCACAACCTTTTTCTTATTTCCCAAAGCTTCAAAGTCCCAAATTGCGAAATATTTATCTGCTTCTTCTTTTGTCATTCCTTCAACTTCCCATAAGCCTTCAATTGAAACTACGTTTTTATTCCAGGTTTCGACCAAAACATCAGAGTTTCGCATATCAATTTCTACCAAAACATCCTTATTTACCTTAAAACTTTCATTAAATTTTTTCGTTTGTTTCTGACCAAAAATTATACTTGAACTTAATAAAATTATCCAAACAATATTATACTTGATTATTTTCATTTTGTTGTATTTTTAAATTTTCTATTATATTTAGTTTCTTTTTTAACTGTTGTAACAATTGTAATCTCAATTGTAAGTTTTCAATCAATCCATTAATAACTTCTTCATTAATTTCTTCCGTACTAAGTTGTGTTTTTAAATTGTTATATTCTTGTTGCAAATCACTTAATTCCGATAAATAGACTTCTAATAGATCTTTATTTTCATCTGTTATCGTAATTTTTGAAATCTGATAATTGATACGTGTCAAATAAAAATCTTCCATTCTTTTCAGATCTGGTGATATATCAGCCATCGATTTAATATTCTTATCAGAATCATCTTCTGTTTGCACAAAATCTTGTGAAACATCAGAATTAAAAATCTGATTTCCAATAACTCCAAAACTAAAAATAATTAAAACTGCAGCTGCAATCTTTAAGAATATATAATCGTTTTTTTGTTTTTGATGCAACTCTTTATGCAAAAGTCTTTCAAAATTATTGCGATGATCTTCAGGTAATGTTTTCATTACTTTTTCTTTTTTTATTTTATCTCTTAAATCAACTTTCATTATTTATTTTTTAAAAGTTCTTTTAATTTATTTTTGCCTCTAAACAATTGTGATCTTGATGCAACCTCAGAGATTTGTAAAATTTGCGAGACTTCATGATGGTCATAGCCTTCCAATAAATACAATTTGACAACATTCTTATATTTTAATGGTAATTTTTCAATGCATTCATAAATGAATTTTATTGGGATTTTATCTTCAACCTCCAAATTATTATCTTCAGCTACAAATACTTCATTAACATCAATTGAAACTATTTCAATTTTTCTCTTTTTTAACCAATCTAAACTATTATTGATCACAATTCTTTTAAGCCATGAGCCAAAACTTGCTTCGCCATTATATGAATTGATCTTTCTAAATGCTTTAATAAAAGATTCTTGCATAATGTCTTGAGCTTCAGCTTCTCTCTTTACAAAATTATAGGCTGTATTATACATTGCCGCACAATACAAATCGTACAATTGCATTTGAGCTTTTGGGTTATTTAGCTTACATTTTACTATTAGATCTGATTGTAAATTTATTATTTCACTCATTTAAATGTGCTTCTATTTTAGATACGATAAAAAAAATGTAATGTTGCAAAATATATTATTCTATAATGATTTTTTATAAATTCAACTTGAAAAATATTTTAATAAAACTTATTTAATAATCGCTTTCACCAATTTTTTTGACACTACTGACCAATGATCGAATAAATGGTATTAAACCTCAGGGCAAGCCCTGAACCCAATTATAGGAATCAACCCAAGGTTCGAGGTATTAAACCTTGATCACGCTAGAT
>JAOZVI010000149.1 GCA_029938265.1 Flavobacteriaceae bacterium
ATACAATGTCGTCAATAGATCCCAGCCATGCCCATACTTTTTCATCATTCATTTTCACTACTTCATTAGCAGCAGCTCCCCATAAACCTACATCATTATGAACCATCAATTTAAAAGGAATCCCTTTATACCCTCCTTTGTTATTGGCTTCTTCTATTGCCAAGGCAGATCCATTCAACATCTGTTTACCAAGTGAAACGATAGCAGAACCTTCTAAAGGTCCCAAAAATCCTAAACGGACTTCCTTCAAATCTTTGGGAGGTAATTTCTCCCGCCCTGCCCCATAGAATTGAATAGGCTCAATAAAATGGTATATATAGGCTTTCTGAAAATTATTATAAGGAAAAACTTTATCTGGTGTATTTCCATACATCAAATCTTTTTCCTGACTCACTAATTTCATACTCTGAAACATTACAATCAAAGTGAAAATTACAGATATCCAATAATTAAGTTTCATAATATTATAATTTTTATTTCGCCTTACAAATTGCGTACACTTCAATTTCTACCAAAAGAGTCTCCCAACATAGCCTAGCTTGAATTCCTGTAGCTGCAGGTAAAGGATCAAGTTCTAACCATTCATAAAAAGTAGTACGAATTTTATTAAACTCACCATAATCCCTTTCAATATCCCTGAGGTAATTGGTTGTTCTTACAACATCATGCCAAGACATTCCTTCGGCTTCAAGAAGATTGGTAATGTTTCTATAGGTTCTCCATAATTGAGCCTTAAAATCACCAATATGTTCTGGTTGGCCTTCTTCATTTACGCTTGCTGTACCCGAAACTAATAATACTTTGTAATCACCAAGATCTAAACGTAATGCTCTTGAAAATGAAGATGGTTTTTGATAGTTATAAGCTTCATTGATTATATGTGGTGCATGTGTAACATGTTTCTCAATTGGAGGTCTTTCATTATGTACAGCAGGGAAAATCGATTCACTGATATTATTTTCATCAGATAAAATTCCAAGTTTTTTCATCTCAATTTTTTCACCATCTGTAAGTTTTGCAAGGTCTATTAATACTTGTTTTTTATTTTTTATTTCCATAATATTATCTATATTTTTATTATTTATATTAACTTTATTTATTCATTTTCGGTTCATATTTCTAAAATTTTTCATGCCCTTTTTAATAATTATTTTAATAATTCTCCACGGCTGACACCTTTTGAAGTAGCAAGCCAAATAACATCATCCTTTATATCAACACCAATTACAAAATTGTGTGAAATTGAAGGGGTCATTGCTAATTCTGTTTTTTTATTACCTTCGGTTATTATAGCTTTTCCATTTTTATCGGTTTTATTTTTTGTATAGGTAACCCAATTTTTACCATCGGTATAACTTAATCCTTGATCTGTGCACATAAATGCTACAGGCCCATCGGCTTTAACAAAATTGATAAAATTACTTGCTAAACCACTATCATGATCAAAATATCCTTTCCAACGTACACCATCATATCGACTTAACCCAAAATATGTAGCAACCCATAAATAATCATCTGCCCAGGAAACACCGGTAGTTATATCATGAACTACGCCATCATCGGGGAAAAGATCGATCTCCATATTACCATCAGGGTCAATATAGTCTCTGAATTGTTTGGTTTTCTTGGTATATTCAACTACACCACCACCCCATGCTGCAATAAAGATTTTGCCATCACCTGCACATACACCATAGGTCCAAGGTTCATGCATTGGGGCATTCTGTTCAGTAAATATTTCCCATCGTTTTGTATGCGTATCATACTGACCGGCACCTCCACCTGTAGCAACCCAAACCTCTTTTCCGTCACAAATAACAGAATAGATCAAATCATTGGGCATTCCACTATTCATCTGTGTGAAGTTTTCAAATTTACCTGTTGACCAACGTGTTAATCCACCCATAGTTCCAAGCCAAACATCTCCTGTTTGTTCACTTACATCAATGGCTAAAACACCATTATGTGCAAGCCCGTCTTCTGTGGTATAAGTCCGCCACTTTCCCTTTTCATAAACAGCAAGACCTTCATGAGTGCCTACCAATACCCGTTCTCCATCAATCCGAACACAATATGCTTTATCACCGGGTAATCCATCTTTTGAAGTGAAATTCTGCCAATTCCCATATATTGGCATTGAATTCTTTACATCATTAACATCTGAAGTTTTTTCTGTTAATAAATTGTTGTTTTCTACTGTTAATTTTTTATTTATAGAATCTGAATTCAAATTTAAAGAATGCTCATCTGCAATTTTAAATCCAAAAGAAACAACTACAAGAACAATCACAGCAATTGCAACAATTTTTGAATATTTTCTTAATCCTTTATTTTCCATGATTTCTTTTTTTTATTTTATAAATGAACCTTGTTGAACTTCCAACTTACCATCATCATATACTGGACTTCTAAGTGATTTTAGATAATCAATCAGGTCATTAAGTTGCATCTTGGTTAGATCATTTACATGTCCGTGTTTATCATCTTCACCATAAACTGTCCATATTTCTTCCAAGGTTTCAGCACGACCGTCATGTAAATAAGGTGCTGAACTAAATATGTTGTGCAAATGTGGTGTATCAAATAAAATTGGATCATCAGTATCTGATAAAGTACTCACATCAGACATTTGTAGATCTGTATATAATGGAGGGGGATGGCAGGTAATACATCTGTTATTTTCAGGGATATCCATACCAAAATTATCCACACTCCTATCATAAATTTCTTTACCTCGTTTCTGTGATTCAGTCAGTTTACCATCTGGATTATACATCAAATTAGGCGGGTGTTTTATCCCTGTTGTAATATAAGCTACAAGTGCATCAAGATCATCATAATTAAATGGTTCAGTCCTGGTAAGTATCGCTGAAAATCTCATTCCATCTTGCTTATAAACACTTTGGTTCTTGCCATTCCATTTAAAAGGAGCAGTCCCACCAATCTCACGTAATGACTGTGTGTTTGTAACATTTCTCCCCATATTTTTACCTTCCATGTTATATACAAGACCATCTTCATGATTATCGGGATGACATGTATAGCAGGCGTATTGATTTTGGAATGTGTGCCCTGCATTATTAAAAAGCCTGCGACCTTGTCTGGCAACTGTTATTCGTTGTGGGCCATCAAGATCAATAGAACCTATTGTTTCAAGACTTTCTGTATTGATTACTGCAATTTTATCCTCAAGCTGTTCTGCAACATATAGCCGTTTACCATCGGGTGAAAGCGTAAGTCCTTTGGGATTAGACCCGGTAGAAATACGTTTAAGAACAAATCGGCTACTGATTCCCAAATTATTGGAAAAGCTCTTTAACATTTTAGGCGAAGACTCAGCCATTATAGTCCTGACCGAATCAATAGAAATTACTGAAATATAATCAGTGCCAGAACTTGACACAAAAGCTTTCTTCCCATCAGGAGTAATAACAATATCAAATGGATCGGAATAATAGGCATTAGGTTCATCGAGTAATAACTGCACTACCCTGCCTTCTCCCTCCTGTTCAATAATAGCAATTCCATGATTCATCATCCAGCCACGTTCAACCTGTATGGAAGTGATTAAATTCTTGGGGCGGATCAATGCAGTTATTGCCAGATCTCCAGAAGGAGTAAAAGCAATATTTTCCATCATATAAGCTGATTCAATACCCAAATATTTTGCTACTGTTTTGGTACTATCGTTAATAATGGTCAGATCACTAATTAAAGGTTCTCCATAAGGAGCCATATTGGCTCGCCTACTGGTTACATACAAAACTTTTCCATCGGGAGATAAAGCAGTTCCGGTAGGATTACTTCCGGTAGTTAATCTTTTTATTTCCTCTTTGGTAGAAAGGTTTATTACTGACAGATCAGAACCAAAAACATTAACTGCATACAAAAACTGTTCATTAGAACTAAGAGCAAGCCCTGCAGGACCATTACCCGTTTTAAGCGTATCAATAATTTTTGATGAAACCAGATCGATTACAGATACATTATCCGACCATTGATTACTGACATAGGCAATTTTACTAGCTTTACTAAGTATCACACTATGTGGATGAATTCCAACATTAATATGATTTAATACCTTATAATTTTTAGTATCAACAACCATCAACTCATCCATGTCCTGTGCTACTACATATAATCTGCTACCATCATTAGAAACTGCCATATTAAATGGTGAATAATAATCTTCATTGACCATTTTTGAAACCCATTTATTTTCAGAAGTATAAACATGACATGATGTACATGATAGAGGATGATCATCAACAGCTGTAATATAATTTACGTGTGTTCTAGCCGCTTTTCGCCCCGGGAAAAAAACTATTAGTCCCAAAACAAATATCACACCGATAATTATTAATAATCTAGCTTTCTTCATATCTATTTTAATGAACCCTTCTTTTTATGAATTTTATCTATCTGTTTTGATAATATTACCGGTTCTTTCTTAACTGAAAGAGGTTGACGATTGTACGGAACCTGTTCATGATCTTCGTGGCAGCCCACACATCCTCGTCTTTCATTTGGACGTAAATATATCCAACTACCCGGGCCATTTACAACCTGGCCGTTCTCATTAATTGTTTGTATTCTAAAAGGAATATCGGCCAATACTTTTAAATAGAAAGAACCATCTTTCTCAACATCCACTATTCCAAGAGAAGAGTCAATTCCCATCACTTCAATTCTGACAGCATTTGATATTGAAGAGGTATCTACAATAGATTGTATATTTGTAAAATTAATATCCTGACAAAGCAGTAATGCTGTATTAATATTCATATCTAATTCATCTGGTAATTTTCTAGGTCTTTCTTTTTTCTTAACTACTACAGCTTCTAATACATTATAATTCTCATCTTTAAAAATAGCTTTCCCAAGGGTTTTATTTTCTTCGTCAAATTCATATAATGCGTACCGGTCATTATCAGATGAACGATAAGAGACCAATAAACTACCTTCCTGAAGCTGGTTTACAGTATAAAAATCACCATTAATTCCGGAAGATATATTAACCTTACTATGCAAAGGGCGATTATAATTTACAGAAATAATATTTCTGCTTTTCTTATCCTTATTATCCGATTCAATAAAATAAACCTTTCCATTATTTGTCTCCCAACCACGGCTAAGTATATCACTTCCTTTTAAACCCTGATAAAACAATTCCTGCTTGGTGCCATTAGGACGTAAAACCATAAACATTCCATCTTTCTGATCAGGATAAAGCTGTTTGCTGATTGCTAATATCCGCCCATCCTGCAAAACTGTTGATGCAAAGTACGCATGCGGATTAAATGTAATCTGGCTGATTTCAGATCCATCAAGATTGCCTGTAAAGAGAGAATGTCCTTTTTTTACAGTATCATTCTCCGTAAATTTACTAAACACCAAACGCTCACCTGGCAA
>JAOZVI010000150.1 GCA_029938265.1 Flavobacteriaceae bacterium
TAAATTTTTATTTGTTGCCATTTAGGATCTAAAGCAGGAAAGATCTTTATCAATACTTCACGAAGTTCACTATTGTCGGTTCTAGGTCCATCAGAAAAAACATCAACAATTTCATCACTTTTAGTATCCATAAAAACTCTTATCAAAAATGTATTTGGACGATCATCATAAATTTTTTTCAGTGAAATAATCGAACCTGAAATTGCTTTTTTTGCTTGTGTTTTATCTTCAACCATCCTATCTAATCCATGTAAGTGGTATAAGTACATTGTCTTTCTAAATTCTTCAAAAACAGGTGATAAAAGATTTTCATTTAATTTGTATCGTGTATAATTTCCGTCAATATTATTCCATCCTTTTCCCCCGCCCTGCTGTGCTTGATTGACTACATTTTCAGCTTCCTTAAAATAATTCTCACCCCCCTTTAACGAAAAAGTATCCGCATGAAAACCTAAAATTGTATAAACATAATAAGTTAAAAGTGAAACCAAATTTGAATCAAAACTATTGCGATTATAATTCAAAGGTTGATATTCTTCATAATTAAATGAAATATCATTGTCATTAAAATTTAAAATCGGTGTTTTATAGGTAGAATTATAAATCGGACGAGAGACCTGCAATTGTAAATTCCCTTTATATAAATTGGTTTCAGGATTTTCCAAAATATTAATCGTAAGAGAGCAATCTATTTTTTCATGATTACGATAAGGTATATTCGTCCATTTGGTTTTGTTCATAAATTCAAAAATTGATTCCTGCATGGTAGTAAATACCTGTTTATTTGAAACACCAATTTCCTTATCATTTATCAAAACAACACAATTCAATTCTTGTGATCTAACCAAAGAGACTACTAATAAAAATGCTATGATCAAAATTCTATGCATCTATCTTTTTTAAAATTTCATCAAAAATATCAACAGCGACTTCACCTTTAGATTTTAAATCATAAGTAGCAATATTCTCATCTCTATCAATAATCGTTATTTTATTTGTATCACTTTTAAAACCTGCACCTTTATCCTGTAAAGAATTCAAAACAATCAGATCAAGATTTTTTCGTTTTAATTTACTTTTTGCATTATTGATTTCATTTTCGGTTTCAAGAGCAAATCCTACTAAAAACTGTTTGTCCTTTATTTTTCCAGCCGAAGCCAGGATATCTTTTGTTGGTTCAAGCTCAATTTGTAAAACAGCCTCTTTTTTCTTAATTTTTTGATCGGCAATTGATTTGGGTTTATAATCTGCTACAGCGGCTGCAAAAATGGCAATATCAGCAATATTAAAATTTAGATGAACAGCTTCATACATATCTTGAGCACTGATAACATCAACTCTTTTAATCGCTAAGTTATCGATACTCAAACAAGTTGGTCCGGTAATCAAAACCACTTCAGCACCTAAACTGGCAGCGTGTTTAGCCAAAGCAAAACCCATTTTTCCTGATGAATGATTTCCTATAAATCTAACAGGATCAATAGCTTCATGAGTTGGTCCGGCAGTAAGAATTACTTTTTTTCCCCGTAAAGGTAAGTTTGATAAAATATGATCTTCAATAAAAGAAATTATTTCCTCGGGTTCAGGCATTCTACCTTCACCTTCTAAACCACTGGCCAATTCTCCGCTCGAAGGCGGAATAAAAACATTTCCAAAACCTTGTAATTTTTTAATATTTTGCTGGGTTGTTGGATGCTTATACATATCCAGATCCATCGCAGGAGCAAAATATACAGTTGATTTTGCAGAAAGATAAGTTGCCAATAATAAATTATCACAAGTTCCTTTTGCCATCTTAGATAAAGTATTGGCAGTAGCAGGTGCAATAATCATTAGATCAGCCCATAAGCCCAGATCAACATGACTATTCCATTGTTCATTTTCTTCTTCGGAATCATAAAAAGTAGAATAAACCGGATTTTTTGAAAGAGTTGATAAAGTTAAGGGTGTTACAAAATCTTTAGAAGCAGGAGTCATCACAACTTGCACGTTAGCCCCTGCTTTGATAAAATTTCTAACTAAAAAAGAAGTTTTATAAGCAGCAATACCGGCGGTTACACCTAATAGAACATTTTTACCACTTAAAACAGACATATTATTCTATGCTATCAGATTCAGATTCTTCAGGATTACGATGATAAATTTCACCATCCAACCATTCTTTTATTGCAATCGAAGTTGGTTTAGGTAATTTTTCATAAAAACGAGAAACTTCAATCTGTTCTTTATTTTCAAAAATTTCTTCTAAACTATCGTTATGAGTTGCAAATTCATCTAATTTTTCAATAAGCTCACGTTTTAACTCATTGCTAATTTGATTTGCTCTTTTTGCCATTATTGAAATTGCCTCATAAATATTATCTGTAGGTTCTTCAACTTTATTTCTGTCAAATGTAACAGTAGTTTCGGGAGCATTAGTCACTTTGTAGTCTTTCATGTAATTAAAATTTGCGTTTTTATTCTATTTAATTTTGAAAATTATTTTTGATCACTTGATTCAATTAATACAATATTTTCTTTAGATCTTTGAACTTCTCTATCAATATTAACAACTAAATCATCCATTTCTTTTAATTTATTTGATTCAGGGTAAAGTTTTTTAAATTTTTCATATTCAAGCTTTGCGGCTGTTAACCTCTGCCCTTTTTTACTTAAAACACTATGCATCCCTAATTCATATGAAGATCTAAATGTATAATACATAGCATCCTCTTTATAAATTGAGCCCAAATGCTCTTCGTTAAATATATCAAATGCAGCAATGGCAGCATTGTAATATTCGGTATGAAAATATTGCTTGGCTACTTCAAAATCTTTTTTTTCTAATCTCGTTAAAAGCTCTTTGTAATATTTATTTGCTTCTTCAACTCTTTCTGATTTAGAATATGTATTGATATAATTTTGATAAGCCTCCATAGCTTTGTATGTGTCTTTTTGGTCTAAACTATATTCCGGTGATGCCATATAATAACTGTGAGCACTTAAAAATGCAGCTTCTTCAACTTTAGAACTTGTTGGATAATTGGTTATAAATTTTACGTAATAATACGATGAAAGCGAATAATCTTTTGTTTTATAATACGAATCGGCTATCATGTATTGAATCCTTTCCATTTGAGGTTTACCTGCATAAGGGCCTGTTAATTTCTCAAAGAGAGGAATCGCTTTTTTATATTCTCCTGCTTTATATAGATCTTCAGCCATTTTGTATCTATCAACATTCTTACCCTTATTCAATACCTTTTGATATTCTCCACAAGAGACAGATAAGATTGCGATAAGAAATATATATACTAACTTCTTCATTTTTTGCATTTGGCAAAAGTAATATAATAAAACGAATTTATAAAAAATATTTTTTATCGTTTATTACCTTAAATGTTTGAGATCACTAATATTCAGTTAAACTGAATCATGTGATACTTTTTACAAATTATCAGTAGTTTCTACGGTAAGCATTTTAATATTATTATCAAATTGATATAAACCTCCTTTATCACCACCAATCAGTTTCAATTTATCAAGTATATTTCTTGCTAAAGCTTCTTCTTCAATTTGTTCACTAACATACCATTGTAAGAAATTATGCGTTGCATAATCTTTTTCTTTCAAAGTAATATCTACTAAATTATTTATTTTACCTGACACCATTACTTCGTGATCAAATAAATTTTGAAACATTTCTTTAAATGAGCCAAATGAAACAGGTGGTGCATTTAATTTTGAAACTTTCGCATGACCTCCACGTTCATTTACATATTTTAATAATTTAAGCATGTGTTGTCGTTCTTCATCACTATGGGCGTACATAAATGAAGCAACCCCTTCAAAACCCTGTACTTCGGCCCATGAAGCCATGGCCAAATACACCTGTGATGATTCAAACTCTATAGTAATTTGCTCATTTAGAGCAGTTTCAATAACTTTTGATAACATTTGTTTTTATTTAAAATTGCTTACAAAGTTACTAATTTTTTGTTGTTTGACCTTTGTAAAATCTCTTCTTTTACTTAAAATGTCGATGATGGAAAGAATAAATGCTCTTAAAAAATTATTCTATAAAATATATCAAATTTGAAAGAATTGTTAAATTTTAATATAAAATTAAGGTGTATGTATTAATCGAGTAATCGTAAAATATTTAAATATTTGATAAGTTCTTCATTAAATGTATCAATTTTATTGCTTGATACCTTTATAGCAATATCATAAAATTCATCTTTTTCATTATAAAAACCAGCATTAAGACAGGCTTTAGTACGCAAAATCAAAATATTGGCAAATAAATTATCCGAAGCACAATAATTAATTAGTAGGTCAAATTTTGTATTTGCAAAGTTTTTTACTTCATCACTTTTAATTTTTCCAAATAAACCAAAATCCGTTTCAAAGAAACCGGGATAATTAATATTAATATTATCTTCATCTGGATTTTCATAAAGTAAAATTTTGAAGTCTTCAGGTTTTAATCCAAAATTATCACCTAACTTTTTTGTAAAATCATAGGCCTCAAATAGTTTTGATTCGGCCAATATACCCACAGATTGAATCTTAACAGGAATAATATTATTTGTTTTTTTGACTTTATCTAAACGATTTTTAATAAATTTATAAGCTGTTTTCTTTTTAAGACTAAATATATCCATTAACAAAATTATTATGCATACAAATCTAAATAAAATTATAAAAAATTACCTTTTTTCGGGATTAATAATCCTCTTGTTATTTTCTTGCAAGAATAAGCAAAATCAGATCAATACTATTAAAGGAAGTCAAGTTGAAATTGATGATAAATTAACTCAAAATACTGAGATTCTTCAATTTATAAATCCTTATAAGGAAAAGTTAGAGGAAGAAGTAAATGAAGTTTTAAGCTATACTCCTATTGACCTAACACGTGAAGATGGTGATTTGCAAAGCACTTTGGGAAACATTTATGCTGACGTGTGTTATAAAAGAGCAAATCCTGTTTTTAACGAACTTAACAAAAAAAATATTGACTTTGTAATGTTTAATTATGGTGGCGTTAGACAATCTATACCTAAAGGATCAATAAAAGTTGGTGATATTTTTAAGCTTATGCCTTTTGAAAATAATCTTGTTGTTGTTGAATTATCCGGTAAAAAAACCAAAGCTCTATTTGATTATTTCGAAAAAAATAAATCATCTCACCCGATAAGTGGTGTAGAACTCACATTCAATAATGACAAAATTCAAGAAATTATAATACAGAATAAACCTTTTGATATCTCAAATAATTATTATGTATTAACCAGTGACTATCTACAGCACGGTGGTGATCATATGGTCTTTTTTAAGGATCCCGTTAACCTTTATAACTTAAATTATAAAATCCGTGATGCAATTATTGACTATCTAAAAGAAACTGATAC
>JAOZVI010000151.1 GCA_029938265.1 Flavobacteriaceae bacterium
TTCCTATTATTGGGTTCAGGGCTTGCCCTGAGGTTTAATACCTTTTATTTAAAAAGATTCCTTGAAGTTCTACCTCTGAGAAAGTTGATTTCTAGAAATTTTTATTATTCTCCTAAAAAATTTCATACTTTCGTAAAAATTAATATACTAATCTTGTAGTAAAGAATAATTTATTTTAACATTGGGTACATTAAAGCGTTTTTTTAAAGACACTATTATTTACGGAATCGCTGCTGTTCTTCCTCGAGCCATTAATATTCTTTTAGTAAAATTGCATACAAATGCATTGCAATCAGAAAAATTTGCAGTTAATACTTTGTATTTTGTTTATGCTGCCTATTTCAATGCCTTTTTAACCTATGGAATGGAAACGGCTTTTTTTAGATTTTTCACTAAGGAAAAAGAAAAAGGAAAAGTAATCTCAACTTCGTTTTTCAGTATTTTGGTTACTACATTACTTTTTTTATTTTTTACTTTAATTTTTAGTGAAGAATTATCAGGTTATTTTGGTTTTGATGAACCTATCTATTTACAAATACTGATCTTAGTTACAACCTTTGATACTCTTTTAGTAATTCCTTATGCTTATTTAAGAGTAAAAAACCGGCCAATTCGGTTTGCATTTTATAAAATATTAAATACTACAATTTACGCTTTATTGAATGTAGTGTTTTTAATTTATCTGCCTAAAGCAATTGAAAACGATTTATATGTACCAGAATATCTTAATAATATATATAGTCAATATCCAATAGTTGTTTTTATTTTTTTTGCTAACCTAATTGCCAGCAGTATTACATTTATTTTGTTGATTCCAATCATTTTTAAGTTCAAATTTGATTTTGATATTACGCTGCTTAAAAGAATGCTTAAATATGCTATTCCTCTTTTAATTGCCAGTTTAGCTTATGTAACTAATGAAAATCTGGATAAAATCTTATTAGATAGAATGATTGGCAAAGAGCAGATGGGCATTTATGCTGCATGTTATAAACTGGGGGTTTTCATGATTTTGTTTATTATGGCTTTTAGGCTAGGAGCTGAGCCATTCTTTTTTAATCAAGCTAAAGAAAGTAATGCAAAAGAAATTTATGCAAAGGTTTTAAAATGGTTTACAATTCTTGGTACAATAACATTATTGATTATAGTAAACTATATTGATATTTTTGCCGGTATTTTATTAAGTAGGGAAGAATATTTTAATGCTTTATCAATAGTTCCTATTATTTTATTAGCTAATTTATTATTAGGTATTTATTATAATTTATCTATTTGGTATAAACTTACAGATAGAACCAAATACGGAATGTATTTTTCAGTATTTGGGGCTATTATTACTGTTTTAATCAATATTATTTTTATTCCTAAGTATGGCTATATGGCTTCTGCATGGGCTACTCTTATTGCTTATGGTTCAATGACTTTAATATCATATTATTATGGTAAAAAACATTATTCAATCCCTTATGAAGTAAATAAAATCCTTTTTTATATTATCACTTCATTTCTTTTATCTATTATATCATTTATCTTTTTCCGACAAAATTATTTAATCTCAACAATCTTACTAATACTATTTTTTACAACCATTTATCTCAAAGAAAAAACAGATTTACAAAATATTTTTAAAAAATGAAAGTTAATATAATCAATAAGTCGAAACATCAAACGCCAAGTTATGAAACTTTGGCGTCAGCTGGAATGGATCTAAGAGCTAATATAGATGATCCAATTGTACTTAAACCATTAGAAAGAACGATAATAAAAACCGGTTTATACATTGCTCTTGCTAAAGGTTATGAGGCACAAGTACGTCCGCGTAGCGGATTAGCAGCAAAATTTGGCATAACAGTTTTAAACGCACCGGGTACTATTGATGCCGATTATAGAGGTGAAATTGGTGTGATCTTGGTTAATGTTTCAAATGATGATTTTACAATTAATGATGGAGATAGAGTAGCTCAAATGGTAATTGCAAAATACGAACATATTGAATGGAATGAAGTTTCAGAATTAAGTGAAACATCAAGGGGAGCTGGCGGATTTGGAAGTACCGGTATATAATTTATATATTCAAAACAGATATTTAAAACATGCAAATGAAAGGAATAACATTACTGTTTTTTTTTATTTTAAATTTTGGGTTTGGTCAACAGAAAACTGAACAAGTAAGAGACATATCTGAAAATGCATGTGAATGTATTTCAAATATTAATAGTGATACCAAACAAAAGAATAAAGAAATAAAGAATTGTATCACCAATGCTATCGTTACAATTCTAAAACCCGATGTGGTTTCTACAAAAAATAATGTATCTGAAATTCAAATAGATAAAAAAACATATTCAAGTATTGAAAAATATTTAATTGAGAATTGTGAAGCATTAAAGGATATTTCATTTTCAGAAAACAAAAAATTTGAACATGCAACATCCAGTGATGTTTTAGCTCAACTGGCCTATGATGATGGAATGGAATATATAGAACAAAAAGATTATGAGAAAGCTATTTTAAAATTTAAAAAAGCCGTAGAGATTGATTCAAGTTTTGCTTTTGCATGGGATAACCTTGGTATCTCTTACCGTAAAACTAATCAATTTAACAAGGCTATAGAAGCTTATAAAAAATCTTTAAAAATTAATCCTAATGGCAGAATGCCACTAATAAATATCGCTGTAACCTATAATCTGAGAAAAGATTACAAACAAGCTATAAATTATTACAACAAATACAATTCGATTTATACGGATGATCCGGAAGGATATTATGGGGTGGGTTTGATACTATACAGTAATCACGAATATGAAAAAGGACTTGATAATTTAATCCATGCTTATACAATATACACTTCTCAACAATCTCCTTATCGGACTGATGCTGCAAGTAAAATTGGATACATGTATAACGATTTAAAAAAACAAGATAAGATTGATATTTTTAATAAAGTGGCTGCTAAATACAATTTAAAGATTGATATTAAGTAAACTAATCTACATGAATTACATTATCAATTCTATCCATTGTTTTTTGAGGAATAAAGCGTTTGCTAGCTAGAATAATTCCAAATACAATAAAAAATACACCAATTATTATTCTAATTTTTCGAAGTACGATTGGTGTAAGTCTCCTTTTTAATTTTTTTGCCACAGTGATCTTTATCAGATCAGTAACTAAAAAAGATATAATTACAATCGAAAAATACCTTAATATTCTGACTTCATTCATTTGCAAACTTGAACTAACTGCAATAACAATAGCAAACCAGAAAGCTAATACTCCAATATTAACAAAATTCAGGAAAAATCCTTTTAGAAATAATCCTAAATAATTATTATTCTCTACAACTACCAGTTTTTCATCGGTGATAATTTTCTTTGTTTTGACATTAAAAACTGTGTATAAACCAAAAGAAATTAATACTACTCCACCTAAAAGAAATATTCTTGGATCGTCTTGAATTCTTTCTAATAACGTTACACTACCATAATACGCCAATAAAATAAATACAACATCAGCTAATAATACACCAATATCAAAAATTATTGCAGCCCTTGCCCCCTTAGTGATACTGGTTTCTATTAAAACAAAAAAAACTGGCCCAACCATAAAGGCCAAACCAATACCTAATAAAACAGCATTTAAAAGCTCATTGAACATACTCAGTATATTTTACTACACATCATCAAAATCAATAATGATCTTAGAAGTTACCGGATGTGCCTGACAAGTTATAATTAACCCTTCATCAACTTCTTCTTTATTTAATATCTTATTATTTTTCATTTCTGCTTTACCTTCTTTAACTTTAGCCAAACAACTACTACATATACCTCCCTGGCAAGAATAAGGCGCGTCTAAATTATGTTGTAATGCAGCATTTAAAATGGTTTCGTCTTTTCGCATTTCAAAGGTAAACTCTTCTTCATCTAAGATAAAAGTAACCTGTGAATTTCCGCTAAGATCTTTTTCAATTTCTTTTTTAGAAGAGGTGCTTGAAAATAATTCAAAATAAATATTCTCATTTGCATATCCGTGATCCAACAAGTTGTTTTTTACAGTATCAATCATTTCTTCCTGTCCGCAAATAAACACTTTGTCAAAGTTGATCTCATTGTATTTATCTTTAAAGATCTCATCAACAATATCATTATTTATTCTTCCAAATAATGCTTTTTCAACCAATTCTTGACTATATAGATAATGAATTTTAAAATTTAGTGGATATTTTTTAACCAATTTATCCAATTTATCTTTAAAAATAACTTGTTGTTCATTTTTATTTCCATAAACCAAAATAAAATTACTATCCTTTTCAGTTTCTAAAACAGATTGAATCATCGATAAAATTGGTGTTATTCCACTACCTGAAGCAAAAGCAATATAATTATTAACATTACTTTTTAAAGGATTTAAAATAAATTTACCTTCTGGAGCTGATACTTCTAAATAATCTCCTTTTTTTAACTTTGTATTTGCATAAATAGAAAAATGTCCTTTAGCCATTGCTTTTACAGCAATTCTTACTTCATTACTATTTAAAGAAGAGCAAATTGAATATGCTCTACGTAATACTTGACCATCTAATTCTTTTTGGATGGTAAGGTATTGTCCGGGAAGAAATTGAAATTCTTCTTTTAAATTATCAGGGATATCAAAAACAATAGAAATTGCATCTTTTGTCTCTCTGATAACCTCTTTTACAAGGAGTTTGTGAAATATTGACATTTTTAATAAAATTTAAGAAATAAATAAGGAGAACTATTATCAACCTTTTGAAATTTTATCAGATAATTCATTAACATCATTACTTTCATATGGAAAATAGTGTTGTAATTTTTGTCCTGCTTCAATAATTCCCAAGACCAAACCATCTGCATGATTACCTTTTGCAAACTCACCTGTTACTCTATCTTTAACAGAATTCCAAAAATCATCGGGAACAACGTTATCAATTCCTTCATCTCCTATAATTGCAAATTGTCTATCATCTACAGCTACATAAAACAGTACTCCATTTTTGTCTTTTGTTTTGTGCATATTAAGAATATAGAAAACCTCTTCGGCACGTTCAAGACATTTAGTATTAGCACATTTTTCTATATGAACTCGTATTTCACCTGAGGTGTTTGTCTCAGCTTCTTGAATAGCTTTAACAATATCTTTTTCTTCTTCTGCAGTTAAGAAATCTTCAACATGTGACATAAAATTAAGAATTTAGAAACCGATCTAACGAAAGATTAATTTTCGATAAATCGGAATTTATTTGCTTTATCTTGTATGATCCTAGTTAAAATCTACAGTTGGTGCTTTATCGCTTCCTTCAGCTCCTTGGAATAAAACCAGAGGATCAAAATTTAAAT
>JAOZVI010000035.1:0-12310 GCA_029938265.1 Flavobacteriaceae bacterium
CCGATCATCCTTTGGCAATGTATGCTGCTAGCAAAAAAGCCAATGAAATGATGGCGCATTCTTATGCAAATTTATATGGAATCCCTAGTACAGGTCTAAGATTTTTTACGGTTTATGGACCATGGGGCAGACCAGATATGGCACTGCATATTTTTACAAAAGCGATTGTTGAAGATAAGGAGTTTGAAGTTTTTAATTATGGCAAAATGAGCAGGGATTTTACTTATGTTTTAGATATTGTTGAAAGTGTAAAGAGGTTAATTCCGCTGCCTCCAAAACCAAACAACCCTAATTTTGATCCAAAAAATCCAAATCCTGCAATAAGTTCAGCACCATATCAATTATTTAATATCGGTAATAATAGTCCGGTTGCTTTGATGGATTTTATTCAAGCAATTGAAAAAGCTTTAGATAAAAAAGGAAAAATTATTTATAAAGAAATGCAGCCCGGAGATGTTCAAACAACTTATGCAGATGTACAAAACTTGTTTGATTATATCAATTTTAAACCATCTACAACTATAGAAGACGGTATTCAGGCTTTTGTAGATAAATACTTAGAAATAAACACTTAATAATGAATCCAAATCTAAAAATAGCAATTCAAGCTGCAGTTGATGGTGGAGCTGAAATCATGAAGATCTATCAAAATGATTTTGATGTAGCATATAAAGATGATAATTCACCTTTGACTATAGCAGATAAGAAATGTAACGATATTATCAATACATATTTGATAAAAACAGAATTTCCAATCATAAGTGAGGAGAATAAACAATTAGATTATTCTGAAAGAAAAGATTGGGATATTTGTTGGATTGTTGATCCGCTTGACGGAACCAAAGAATTTGTTAAAAGAAATGGAGAGTTTACGGTTAACATCGCCTTAGTTAAAAAGGGTAAACCATTAATGGGCGTGATCTATGTTCCGGTTACTAAAGAACTATTTTATGCGGATGTCACAAAAAATATTGCTTTAAAAGTAACACTAAAAGAGCATATAATTGATTTTGATATCCTTGATTCTAAAGCATCAGCTATTAAGCCAAAAGCTAAGCAAAAAGATAAAATTAGTGTAGTAGGAAGCCGTTCACATATGAATGATGCAACCAAAGAATTTGTTGATTCTTTAAAAAATGATTTTGATCATGTAGAAATTGTTTCAAAAGGCAGCTCATTAAAGTTCTGTTTGGTAGCAGAAGGTAAAGCCGATATTTATCCCAGATTTGCACCAACAATGGAATGGGATACAGCTGCCGGACAAGCAATTTGTGAAGCTGTTGGACTACAAGTAATTTCAAAAGAAACAG
Source organism: Flavobacteriaceae bacterium (assembly GCA_029938265.1). Classification (GTDB taxonomy): domain Bacteria; phylum Bacteroidota; class Bacteroidia; order Flavobacteriales; family Flavobacteriaceae; genus Namhaeicola. Next base: position 1,311 of record JAOZVI010000035.1, read on the forward strand.
ATCAACCACTACTTTATAATAAAGAGAATCTATTAAATCCATGGTTTAAAGTAGGATAGTATGAAAGTAAAAGCTGAAAAACGACATATTTTAAAAACCTTTACCTGGAGAATTATTGCTACATTAACTACAACATTGATTGCCTGGTTAGTAACGGGTGATCCCATGATTGGATTAAAAGTTGGTGGAATAGAATTTTTATTAAAAATGTTTTTGTATTATTTGCATGAAAAAGTATGGCATAAAGTTGAAATTGAATAATTATGAAGAAAAATATTATTAAACATAATTATAATGTTACCAGAGATAAAAGACAAACATTAAATAAGCATAATTCATTTTTAATTTGGTTTACCGGATTGTCGGGTTCAGGAAAATCAACTTTAGCGAATGCTTTAGAAAATAAACTACATCAAGAAGGTATTAATACTTATGCCTTGGATGGTGATAATATCCGTAAAGGAATAAATAATGATCTAACTTTTTCGCCTGAAGATAGAACAGAAAATATCAGACGTATTGCAGAAATTGCCAATCTTTTTGTTGATGCAGGAATTGTAGTATTAGCTGCTTTTGTTTCTCCATATAAAAAAGACAGAAAAAACATTGAGAATATCGTTGGAAAAGATAATTTTGTCGAGGTTTTTGTAAATACATCCTTAGAAGAATGTGAAAGTCGTGATGTTAAAGGATTATACGACAAAGCGAGAAAGGGTGAGATTAAAGATTTCACAGGGATAAACGCCCCTTATGAAGCTCCTGATGATCCTGATGTAGAAGTAATTACTGATGATAAATCAATAGAAGAGGCAGTTACTTTAATTTATAATGAAATAAAAGAAAAATTAAAAATATGACAAAATATTTTTTAAATTATTTAGATGAATTAGAATCGGAAGCAATATTTGTTTTACGTGAGGTATATGCACAATTTGAAAATCCGGTAATATTGTTTTCCGGAGGTAAAGATTCTATAGTTTTAACTCACTTGGCAAAAAAAGCCTTTTATCCGGCAAAAGTTCCTTTTCCATTAATGCATATTGATACCGGGCATAATTTTCCGGAAACGATCCAATTTAGAGATGATCTGGTAGAATCTTTAGGAGCTACTCTGTTAGTAGGTTCTGTTCAAAAGGCAATTGACAACAAAAGAGTAGTAGAGGAAAAAGGTAAGAATGCTACCCGTAATGAATTACAAATCACTACTTTATTAGATGCAATCGAGGAAAATAAAATAGATTGTGCTATTGGTGGTGGACGTAGAGATGAAGAAAAAGCAAGAGCTAAAGAAAGATTTTTTTCACATCGTGATGATTTCGGACAATGGACACCTAAAAATCAACGACCTGAATTATGGGATTTGTTTAATGGTAAAATGCATCAGGGAGAGCATTTTAGGGCTTTTCCAATAAGTAACTGGACTGAAATGGATGTATGGAATTACATACTAAGGGAGAATATTCAAATTCCTTCATTATATTTTGCACATGACAGAGAAGTTGTATATAGAAACGGAAGTTGGATTCCGGTCTCAAAATATTTGGTGATTCAAGAAAATGAAGAAATTGTTATAAAACAATTACGGTTTAGAACCTTAGGTGATATAACGATTACCGGTGGTATTGAAAGTAAAGCAGATACACTTAAAAAAATTGTTGAAGAAGTTTCGGCAATGCGAGAAACAGAAAGAGGAAATCGTGCAGATGATAAAAGAAGTGAAACTTCTATGGAGGATCGTAAAAAACAAGGGTATTTCTAATCCTGAACTTGTTTCAGGATCCGTTCTATTTTGATGGAAAGAGCTCATGTATATATTTTAAGCAATAAAAATAGAACCGCATTATATGTTGGTTATACAATTGATTTAAAAAGGAGAGTATTAGAACATAAAAATAAAAGAGGAGCCAAATTTACAAAAAGGTACAGTATTTTTGATTTAGTATATTTTGAAGAGTTTAATTCAAAATATAATGCAAGAAAAAGAGAACATCAATTAAAGAATTGGCACAAAGAATGGAAGTGGAATTTGATAAAGGAGAATAATACTGAATTAAAAGATCTATTTGATCAAATTAAATAATATTATGGAAAATGACAAAAGGATTCCGAAACAAGTTCGGAATAGTATAAATAATAATCAATTATTACGTTTTACAACAGCAGGAAGTGTTGATGATGGTAAAAGTACCTTAATAGGCAGACTGCTTTATGATTCAAAATCAATTTTTGAAGATCAAATAGCTGCAGTTGAAAAAACGAGTAAACGAAAAGGATTAGAAACTGTAGATCTAGCTTTGTTTACTGACGGATTAAGAGACGAAAGAGAACAAGGTATAACAATTGATGTTGCTTATCGTTATTTTACTACGCCAAAACGTAAATTTATTATAGCAGATACTCCGGGTCATGTTCAATATACTCGAAATATGGTTACAGGAGCTTCAACAGCCAATGTTGCAATCGTTTTAATAGATGCAAGACATGGTGTGATTGAACAAACTAAACGACATTCATATATTGCATCATTATTACAAATATCACATATTATTGTATGTGTTAATAAGATGGATCTGGTAGATTATAGCGAAGAAATATTTAATGATACTGTACGTCAATATGAAGAAATGTCTTCAAAAATGATGATAAAGGATGTTCGTTATATTCCAATAAGTGCTTTAAAAGGAGACAATGTTGTGAATCGTTCACAAAATACACCTTGGTATCAAAATGCACCTTTATTACATACCTTAGAAACAATACACATTACAAGTGATAATAATATGGTTGATGCTCGTTTTCCTGTGCAAACTGTTTTAAGGCCTCAGGATGAAAAAAATAGAGATTACCGTGGTTATGCAGGTACAATTGCAGGTGGAATTTTTAGAGTTGGTGATGATGTCAGATTATTACCTTCTGGATTTAATTCAAAAATAAAAACCATAAATGTTTACGAAGATTATGTAGATCAGGCTTTTGAAGGAATGAGTGTAGCAATGACATTAGAAGATGATATTGATCTGAGTAGGGGAGATATGATCGTTAAGCGAAATAATTTACCTGAAAAAGTACAAGATCTTTCAGCGATGATCTGCTGGTTTAATGATGATTCTGCAAGACCAAGAGCTAAATACATTTTAAAGCATACAACCAATGAACCTATAGCAATGATCAAAGAAGTTGAGTATAAAGTAGATGTTAATACTTTAAAAAGGCTAGAAGATGATAAAGAAATAAACATGAATGATATTTGTAAAGTTAAGATTAGAACTACTGCACCAGTCATGATGGATGAATATTCCAGAAATCGAAAAACCGGAAGTTTTATTTTAATTGATGAAAGCACTAATGAAACTGTTGCTGCAGGAATGTTGATATAGAAAAGATTAAAAAATAAATTTTAAAAGTTGTCTTTTTAGACAACTTTTTTTATGCAAAAAATCGTATATAAAAAACAATAATAATCAACTATATTTGCAAACTCAAAAACAAAAAAAATGAAAGTAGGAATTGTAGGATTACCAAATGTAGGGAAGTCAACTTTATTTAATTGTTTATCAAATGCTAAGGCACAATCTGCCAATTTTCCTTTTTGTACTATTGAACCAAATATTGGTGTAGTAAATGTACCCGATCATCGATTGGATAAATTAGAGGAATTGGTGAATCCGCAACGGGTTATGCCCGCAACTGTAGAAATTGTTGATATTGCCGGTTTGGTAAAAGGAGCCAGTAAAGGAGAAGGTTTGGGTAATAAATTTTTGGCAAATATTCGTGAAACAGATGCCATTATTCATGTTTTGCGCTGTTTTGATGATGATAATATTGTACATGTTGATGTTAATATTGACCCGGTAAGAGATAAAGAAACCATTGATATTGAATTACAGTTGAAAGATCTTGAAGCTGTTGATAAAAGATTGGACAAAGTAAAAAAAGCTTCAAGAACAGGTGATAAATCAGCTATAAAAGAATTGGGTGTTTTTACTCGAGTTAAAGAAGCTCTGGAAAGTTCAAAATCTGTACGAGAAGTTGAATTTACAGAAGATGAAAAAGAAGAATATATCAAACCTTTTCAATTTTTAACAGACAAACCAGTCTTATATGTTTGCAATGTAGAAGAATCTTCTGCCATTTCCGGAAATGATTATGTAAAGGCAATTAAAGAAGTAATAAAAGAAGAAGATGCAGAGGTCTTAGTTTTGGCTGTAGCCACTGAGGCTGATATTATGGAGTTGGAAGAATATGAAGAAAGACAAATGTTTTTAGAAGATATTGGTTTGGATGAACCTGGAGTTTCAAAATTAATTCGTGCAGCGTATAAACTTCTAAATCTTCAAACATATTTTACGGCAGGTGAAAAAGAAGTAAGAGCCTGGACAATTCATATTGGAGATTCAGCACCACAGGCAGCCGGAGTAATTCACACTGATTTTGAAAAAGGATTTATCCGTGCTGAAGTGATAAAATACAATGATTTTATCCACTATGGAAGTGAAGTAAAAGTAAAAGAGGCCGGTAAATTAGCTGTAGAAGGTAAAGAATATATCGTACAAGATGGAGATATGATGAACTTTAGATTTAATGTGTAAGAATTTAAAATTCAAAATTTAATATTTTAAAAATTCTCTTCCTTTTGAGAAGGGTAAGGCATGGACTTATGGATTTTGATATAAAAGGTAAAGACAAAAATAGTAAAGCAAGAGCTGGAGAAATTACTACTGATCACGGTAAAATTCAAACACCGATCTTTATGCCGGTAGGTACAGCTGCATCTGTAAAAAGTGTACACCAAAGGGAACTTAAAAATGATATTAATGCTGATATTATTTTAGGAAATACCTATCATTTATATCTTCGGCCAAAGACAACAATATTAGAGCAGGCAGGTGGTTTACACAAATTTATGAACTGGGATCGACCTATTTTGACCGATTCCGGTGGTTATCAAGTGTACTCTTTATCTGATAACAGAAAGATTAAAGAAGAAGGAGTGAAATTCAGATCGCATATTGATGGCTCTTCACATTTCTTTTCACCTGAATTTTCAATGGAAATTCAACGAAGTATTGGTGCTGATATTATAATGGCCTTTGATGAATGTACTCCTTACCCTTGTGATTATAATTATGCAAAAAATTCTATGCATATGACACATCGTTGGTTGGACAGATGTATAGATTTTTTAGATAAGAATCCTGTAAAATACGGATTTCAACAAACTTTTTTCCCCATTGTGCAAGGTAGTACTTACAAAGATTTACGCAAACAATCGGCTGAATATATTGCTAATGCCGGTGCTGAAGGAAATGCAATTGGAGGTCTTTCAGTTGGTGAACCTGCTGAAGAAATGTATGAGATGACAGCTTTGGTTTGTGATATCCTTCCTGAGGATAAACCCAGATATTTAATGGGTGTTGGAACGCCTATCAATATATTAGAAAACATCGCTTTGGGTGTAGATATGTTTGATTGTGTTATGCCAACGCGTAATGCCCGAAACGGAATGTTATTTACTGCTCATGGTACGATCAACATAAAGAATAAAAAATGGGAAAATGATTTTTCAGCAATTGATGAAATGGGTATTACTTTTGTTGACTCCAATTATTCTAAAGCTTATCTAAGACATCTATTCGCATCTAAAGAATATTTGGGAAAACAGATTGCTTCAATTCATAATTTGGGATTTTATTTATGGTTGGTTCGAGAAGCCAGAAAGCATATCTTAGCAGGAGATTTTACTGATTGGAAAAATTTAATGGTAAAACAAATGGATAAAAGATTGTAATTAGTTTACATTTGTTTTTAAGAATTTATAAACTTTTTTTTGAAAATACTTGATCGTTACATATTAAAAAAATATTTTATTACTTTATTTTTTACATTATTGATATTGATTCCTATAGCAATAGCAATTGATATATCTGAAAAAATTGATAAATTTATAAAGCATACAGATCTAACAGTTAGTGAGATCATTAATGATTATTATGTAAACTTTATTATAAATTACGGTAATACTTTTATGCCGCTGGCTTTATTTATTTCTGTGATTTTATTTACTTCAAAGCTTTCGAGTAATTCAGAAATAATTGCAATAAACAGTTCGGGAATTTCATTTAATAGATTTTTAAGACCTTATTTCATTGGAGCAACTATTATTGCTTTAGTTTCTTTGGTTTCAAATCATTTTTTTGTTCCAAAATCAAACAAAACATTCGAACAATTTCATGAAAATTATTTAAGAACAAATAAAAAGCATTTATCATCATATGTTAAAAAAGTAAATTTACAGTTAAGTGAAGATGATCTTATTTATATTGGAAGTTTTAATTTAAAAACAAATAATGGATATTATTTTTCCTATGAAGAATATGATAATAATATTTTGAAATATAAAATAATTGGGCAGAGTATAAAATGGATTGAAAAAGATAGCACATATAGGATTAACAATTATAGAAAGAGAATTATTACGGATAAAGATGATATAATTGAAACAGGAGTTGTTTTTGATACGGTTTTTAACTTTCAGCCCAAAGATTTACTTTATGTTGATTATTTGGCAAAAGAAATGCAGTCGCCTAAGTTAGCTAAACTGATTGAAATATCTGAAAAAAGAGGTGTTAAAAATCTCAATAACTACAAAGTTGAATTATACAAACGCACAAGTTTACCGGTATCATCATACATATTAACCATAATTGCTGTTTCACTTGCATCAAGAAAAAGAAGAGGAGGAATGGGTGTTAGTTTAGCAATAGGACTTACTTTGATGTTTATATATGTATTTTTTTTAAAAGTATCAGAAGTTTTAGGTTCTACTGCTGAATCTAATCCTTTGTTTATGGTTTGGTTACCAAATATAATTTTCGGAATTTTAGCAATTTTCTTATACAAAAATGCCAACAAGTAAGTTAAAGAATCAAATACATCTCCATTTTATTGTTTTTATTTGGGGGTTTACTGCAATATTAGCGGCTTTAATAAGTATTGATGCTGTGCCATTGGTTTGGTATAGAGTATTATTGGCATCATTAACATTATTTATTTATTTTAAAATAAAAAAAATAGATCTAAAAATTAGTTTAAATGCAGTTTTACGATTCTTTCTGGGAGGCGTTATGATTGCTTTACATTGGGCAGCATTTTTTTATGCCATAAAAATTTCGACTATTTCTATCACTTTAATAACAATGTCGTCAAGTGCAATTTTTGTGGCCTTACTTGATCCAATATTGGGTGAAAAAAAATTCAGATTTTATGAATTATTATTGGCAAGTATAGTAATAATTGGATTTGTTATAATATTTAATATTGAAAGCGGTTATACTAAAGGAATAATCTACGCACTTATATCATCAATATTACTGGCATTTTTTTCGATATTCAACAGTAAAAATATCAAAAAGTTCAAAGCAGTACATATAGCTTTTTACGAATTATTTTTTGCTTTTTTATTTTTATCTGGAGTATTATTCATTTCAAATTCCTTTTCAATAGTCGAGTTTAAATTGAGCAATTCAGATTGGTTATACCTAATTATTTTATCAACTATTTGTACAGCTTATCCTTTTGTTGTTTCTACAAATCTTTTAAAAAAAATGAGTCCGTTTACTATAGTACTCACAAATAACTTAGAACCTGTTTATGGAATAATTTTAGCAGTTTTTATTTTTGGGGATAAAGAAAAAATGAGTTTACAATTTTATATTGGTGCAGCTATTATATTTGGGAGTGTTTTACTAAATGGATTTTTAAAGACTAAAAAGAATTAAATTACAAAGCATAAATATAAATCAGACCAAAGTTTTATATTTGTAAAAAGATTAGAAACAAAAATAAACGGGTTTTTTATTTTAAAGAACAGTTTTATAATTATTAACTCATTGAATATGGAATATTTAGATTTTGAATTGCCGATAAAAGAGTTAGAAGACCAGCTAAAAGAATGTATCTTAATAGGGGAGAAAAGCGATGTTGATGTTACAGATACGTGTGAACAAATAGAAAAAAAACTTAACGAAACAAGAAAAAGTATTTTTAGAGATTTAACACCTTGGCAAAGAGTTCAAATATCTCGTCACCCTTCCCGGCCATATACTTTAGATTTTATAAATAATATCACTCAAGATACCTTTATGGAGCTTCACGGTGATAGAACTGTAAAAGATGATAAGGCTATGATTGGTGGTTTAGGTAAAATTGGAGATCAGTCATTTATGTTTATCGGACAACAAAAGGGATATAATACTAAAATGCGACAGTATAGAAATTTTGGGATGGCAAATCCTGAAGGTTATCGTAAAGCATTAAGGTTGATGAAGATGGCTGAGAAATTTAGCATTCCGGTTGTAACTTTTTTAGATACACCTGGAGCATATCCGGGCTTAGAAGCAGAAGAAAGAGGACAAGGCGAAGCAATTGCCAGAAACATTTTTGAAATGTCTAAATTAAAAACACCAATTATTACTATTGTTATTGGTGAAGGGGCATCTGGAGGTGCTTTAGGTATTGGTGTTGGTGATGTAGTTTATATGTTGGAAAATACCTGGTATTCAGTGATTTCACCAGAATCTTGCTCTTCAATTTTATGGCGTAGCTGGGAGTATAAAGAAATTGCGGCTGAAGCTTTAAAACTTACGCCAAAAGATATGAAAAGGATGAAATTAATTGATGGTATAATTAGAGAACCTCTTGGAGGTGCACATGCTGATAGAGAAAAAGCATATAGATCAGTTGAAATGGCAATTATTAAAGCTTATACAGAATTGAAAAAGCTACCAATCAAAAAACTGGTTGAAAAAAGAATGGATAAATATGCCAATATGGGTGAATTTAGAGGATAGTTTTTAAAACCTTGTTTTAGTAAGCATATATTAGTATTTTTATAGTATATATGTTTTACTATGAAAATACTATCAGCTGAACAAATTTACAAAGCCGATCAGGCTACTATTAGAAACCTTCCTATTTTATCTGTGGATCTAATGGAACAAGCTGCAGGAGTTTGTACTGATTGGATTAGTCATTATTTAAATGATTTTCAAAATACGATTCATATTTTTTGTGGTATAGGAAATAATGGAGGTGATGGTTTGGTTATTTCAAGAAAATTATTGCAATTAGGGTATAATGTAAATACTTATATAGTTAATTTTAGCAATAATAAAAGCAGTGATTTTTTAACTAATTATGGTAGGCTTACTGAACTAGGTTATAAACCTATTGATCTAACAGAAAATAATTACACTTTTAAGATCTCAAATTCTGATATAATAATTGATGCAATTTTTGGTATAGGATTAACAAGATCTCCTCAAGGATTTGTTAAAGAAATTATTCAAAATATTAATAGTACAAAAGCTAGAGTTATAGCAATTGATTTTCCGTCCGGATTAGCTGCAGGAATTATTGGTGATTCTAATACAATACCAAAATTTGATAAAAATGCAATAATTAAAGCTGGCATTACACTGACTTTTCAGAATCCAAAATTGGCTTTTTTACTTCAAGAAAATGAGATGTTTTATGGAGATTGGCATTTATTGAATATTGGTTTAGATCAAAATTATATTGATGGTATTGAAACTGATTTTCATCTGATTACAAAAAATGAAATAAAAAAAATATACAAACCACGTTCAAAATTCTCTCATAAAGGTACTTTTGGCCATAGTTTATTGATAGGTGGTAGTTTTGGTAAAATTGGTGCTGTGGTTTTAGCATCAAAAGCTGCATTAAAGATTGGCAGTGGTTTGGTTTCAGCTTATGTGCCCAAATGTGGTTATCAAATTCTTCAAACTTCGATTCCGGAAGTTATGACCGAAGTTGATGATGAAAAAGAAATTCAATTTTTCAATTATAAAACCAATCCAAATGTAATAGGAATAGGTATGGGATTAGGAACAAGCTCAAAAACAACTGATGGATTTATTAAATTTCTAAAAAATAATTCATTACCATTAGTGATTGATGCAGATGCTTTGAATATTATATCTGAAAATAAAGAGCAATTAGATTTCTTGCCAAAAAAAACGATTCTGACACCACATCCTAAAGAGTTTGAAAGATTGGTTGGGAAATGGAAAAATGATTTTGAAAAATTAGAAAAACTTTTAGCATTTTCAAATCAGTATAACTGTATTGTAGTTTTAAAAGGTGCCAATACTGTAATAGCAGATCAACAAAAATTATATTTTAATAAAACTGGTAATCCTGCATTAGCAACAGGTGGTAGTGGTGATGTTCTTACAGGAATCATAACCGGATTAATTGCTCAGGGTTATAAATCATTGGATGCAGCTATATTTGCTGTTTATATCCATGGAAGAACTGCTGATATTGCTTTACAAAATAATTATACCATGGAAACCTTTACAGCTTCAAATATTTTTGATTTTTTTGCTGATGTGATTAAAGAGATTTGAAATTTTGGGTCATAATTCATTAATTCGAATGCTTTTATAAAGTATTTTAAAAAAAATGAGTTTTATCACTAATTATGTCAAATTTTTTAATGAAATTTATAGTGTTATTAAAAATAAAAACGATTCAGGTATGGAGACAAAAATTGTTTATTTAAGTGATTTAAAATTTAATTTAAAAGTCTGGAAAAAAGAGTTGAGATTTCACCGTGACGAAATGGAAAGATTTGAAAAAAAATTGGAAGATGTTGCAAAACGTAATTTAGGTGTTAAGGCAATGACTCCTTTAGAAGGATATCAAAACAGAATTATTCGTGAAAAAGAGGTTATTGGACGACTATTACAAAGAATTAGATTAAAATTGAGAATTGTTGATGCAGTTGATCTAGATGAAGAAATTGACGGCCGATTAAGAAATCAACAAACAACATTAAGAGAAGATATGAAAACATATATCAAATTACATTATGAACTTAAAGAAGAATTAATGGATTACTTCTTAAAGTGGTTGTAATTTTTTGAAATCTAATGTTTAAATTAAAAAAGTAAAAAGTCCGTTTTGGACTTTTTACT
>JAOZVI010000035.1:12320-18538 GCA_029938265.1 Flavobacteriaceae bacterium
TTAATTTTAGGCTTATACAAATTGTTTTGAAATTTTCTCAGCTTTTCTGCTTTCAGAATAATCATAGAACCCTTCACCTGATTTAGCGCCCAATTTACCAGCGGCAACCATATTTACCAATAAAGGACATGGTGCATATTTGGGATTTCCAAAACCGTCATGCAATACATTTAGTATAGATAAACACACGTCAAGTCCGATAAAATCTGCTAATTGTAGGGGTCCCATCGGGTGCGCCATACCCAATTTCATAACAGTATCGATTTCATAAACACCGGCTACATTTTCGTATAGAGCATAAATAGCTTCATTTAGCATAGGCATTAAAATACGGTTGGCGATAAAACCTGGATAGTCATTTACCTCTACAGGTAATTTTTTTAATTGTTTTGAAAGGTCCATAATGGTTTGAGTAACTTCATTACTTGTAGAATACCCCCTGATGATCTCCACCAATTTCATAATGGGAACAGGATTCATAAAATGCATACCAATAACTTTATCAGGACGAGATGTAACAGCAGCAATTTTTGTAATTGAAATTGATGATGTATTTGTAGCCAAAATACATTTATCGGGAGCTTCTTTATCGATCTGTCTAAAGATTTTAAGTTTAATATCTTCATTTTCAGTAGCTGCTTCAATAACAAGATCAGCATTTTGTAACCCTTCAGAAATTGAATTAAAAGTTACTATATTTTTTAATGTTTCATCTTTTATATCATTGGTAATTCTCTCTTTACTTAATAAGCGTTCAAGGTTTTTATTGATGGTTGATAGGGCTCTGTCAAGTGCATTTTGAGAAATATCTATTAAATTGACTTGAAATCCGTTTTGTGCAAAAACATGGGCAATACCATTTCCCATAGTTCCGGCACCTATTATTGAAATATTTTTCATGAGATTAAATTTTGTGATAATTAAAAATCTATAATTTATTGATAATTTCTTGTGCTACACGTAAAGCTTCGGTTCCTTGAAACAATGAAACAACGGGTGTTGTATTATTTTGAATTGCATTTGCAAATGATTCTAACTCATCTAAAATTGCATTATTTTGCTCTATTTTGGGATGCTCAAAATAAATCTGTTTTTTAATACCCTCGGCATTTTGTAAGATCATGGCAAATTCATCGGGATTTTCAGGAACATCTTTCATTTTTACAACTTCACTTTTTTTGTCTAAAAAATCAACTGAGATATAAGCGTCTTTTTGAAAAAATCTAGATTTACGCATATTTTTCATTGAAATTCTGCTGGCAGTTAAATTGGCCACACAACCATTTTCAAATTCTATTCGTGCATTAGCAATATCAGGAGTTTCGCTAATAACAGAAACGCCGCTTGCATGAATATTTTTCACTTTTGAATTAACAACACTTAAAATGATATCAATATCATGGATCATCAGATCTAAAACTACAGGAACATCAGTGCCTCGCGGATTAAATTCAGCCAATCTGTGTGTTTCAATAAACATAGGATTTTTAATGGTTTCACGTACAGCAGTAAAAGCAGGATTGAATCTTTCAACATGGCCAACCTGACCTTTAACTTTTTGCTCTGTAACCAATTCATTCAATTGATCGGCTTCAGCCACAGTTTTAGTGATTGGCTTTTCAATGAATATATGCTTGCCTTTTTTTATAGCTGATAAAGCACAATCAAAATGATTAAGAGTTGGTGTTACAATATCAACAACATCAACTGAATCAACCAATTCATCTACAGAATTAAATAAATGATAACCAAATTCTTTAGATACTAACTGAGCACTTTCTTTATCAGGATCATAAAAACCAATTAGATCGTATTCTGGAGATTGAGAAATTAATTTTAAATGAATTTTACCAAGGTGACCGGCACCTAAAACACCTGCTTTTAACATGTTAAATATTTTTATTCAAAAATACAAAATATGATATTGTATTTGGTTTATTTAGTAAAATAATTACTTATTTTTGAAATCGTATGATAAAAGATTTACTTAAACATAGAGGCCTTAGAAATCAGTTGGTTGCAACGATTAAAGCCAAAGGGATTGAAGATGATTCAGTACTTGAAGCTATCAGTAAGGTGCCCAGACATTTATTTATGGATTCCGGATTTATTGATTTTGCATATCAGGACAAACCATTTCCTATTGCTGCTGATCAAACTATTTCGCAACCTTATACTGTTGCTTTTCAAACTGAATTATTACAGGTAAAACCCAATGATAAAATTTTAGAGATAGGTACAGGATCAGGTTATCAAACTGCAATTTTAATTGAATTAAAAGCTGAGGTATATAGTATTGAACGACAAAAAGAATTGTATTTGTTGACAAAAAAGTTTTTACCAAAGGTTGGTTATGTTTCTAAAAAATTAGTTTTTGGTGATGGTTATTTAGGTTTACCTGATAATGCTCCATTTGATGGTATCATTGTTACAGCAGGTGCCCCATATGTTCCTAAGCCTTTGTTAAGTCAGTTGAAAATAGGAGGTAGGTTGGTAATTCCTGTTGGAAAAAATACTCAGGTTATGACACTTTATACACGTAAAGGTGAAAAAGAATTTGATAAACAAGAATACGGTGATTTTAGGTTTGTACCACTATTAAAGGATAGTAATAAGTAAGATTACATTGCTTTTAAACTCAGATCCATATTGCTTACCGAGTGTGTTATTGCACCTGAAGAAATATAATCAACTCCACATTCTGCATAAGCACTAGCCGTTGCTAAAGTAATTCCACCCGATGATTCGGTTTGACATTTATCTCCAATTAGTTTAACAGCTTTTACGGTATCTTGATAGTTAAAATTATCAATTAAAATTCTGTGGATACCATCGTGTTTCAAAATGGTTTCAATTTCATTTAAACTACGTGCTTCAACAATAATTTTAAGATCTAGTCGATTTTTCTTTAAATAAGCTTTTGTTTTTTCAATTGCCTGATCAACTCCACCTGCAAAATCGATATGATTATCTTTAAGCATAATCATATCATATAAAGCAAAACGATGATTTTCACCACCACCAATTTTTACAGCCCATTTTTCTAGGGCTCTTATTCCTGGAGTTGTTTTTCTGGTATCAAGAACTTTAGTTTTGGTTCCCTTTAATATTTTAGTGAATTTTCTTGTTTTCTTGGCAATAGCACTCATTCTTTGCATAGAATTAAGAACAAATCGCTCAGCTTTTAAAATTGATTGAGAGTTACCTGTAACAAAAAAAGCAATATCGCCAACTTTTACTTTATCGCCATCACTTAAAAAAGTTTCAATCTTAAGTTCATTGTCAATTTCAGTAAAGATCATTTTAGCGAAATCAATACCCGCAATTACACCTTTTTCTTTAACCAAAAGCTTAGCTTGTCCTTTAGCCTCTTTTGGGATACAGGCTAATGAACTGTGATCTCCTTCACCAATATCTTCTCTAATACCGTTTTTGATGATTATTTGTAATTCTTTATTAAATTGCTCTTTGCTGATCATCTTTATTAATTTTTATTATTACAAAAATAACTTAAAAATTTGATTTACATTTGATATATCATACGGTAAGGTTCTTTTGAATTGAAAACTAATCAAATGTAAAAATGAAAATAAAATTATTGGCTATTGGCAGAACAGATGATAAGAATTTACAAGCATTAATTCAAGCTTATGAGCAAAGATTAAAACATTATATTAAATTTGAATTGGAGATTATACCTGATATTAAGAATTCAAAAAATTTATCAGAAAAACAACAAAAAGTAAAAGAAGGAGAATTAATCCTTAAAAAAATAACACCAACAGATCAGCTTATTTTATTGGATGAAAGAGGTCATGAGTTTCGTTCGATAGAATTCTCAAGGTTTCTACAAAAGAAAATGAATATTGGCATTAAACAATTGGTATTTGTAATTGGTGGCCCCTACGATTTTTCGGAAGAAGTTTGTAAAAAAGCTGTAGGAAAAATTTCACTTTCAAAAATGACCTTTTCGCATCAAATGGTTCGATTATTTATTATTGAACAGATATACAGAGCTTTAACCATTTTAAAAAATGAACCCTATCATCATGAATAAGAGAGTTGGGGTATTTTTTAGTGGAATTTAATACTACAAATAAAATTTATATTTTTAATTTTAATAACCTTGTTTTTACTACTTTTGCACACGTTTAAGAATTTATAAATAGCGATTAAGCTGTAAGAGAATGGAAGAAAAGAAATTTGATATTAATTCACTAATTGGATTTGTATTGCTGGGAGCGATAATGCTTTGGTATTTTTACAGTAACCAACCTACACCAGAGCAACTAGCAAAACAAAAAACCGAACAAATACAAGATTCAATTCAAAAAGCCCAACAAGTTGTTGAACAACCAAAAGTGGTTGATGATAATAATAATGCGATCAGTTCTAACCCTACAGATTCGTTAGCTTTATCACAAGCACAGAATAAGTTAGGTGTTTTTGCCTATAGTGCCGGATTACCTTCTGCGAAAGCACAAGAAACCGTTCTGGAAAATGAACTGGTAAAAATCACAGTCTCAAATTTAGGTGGACAAATAACTGAAGTATTATTAAAAAAATACAAAACATATAATCAGTTACCACTTTATTTGATTAAAGATGATAATGCTTCTTTCAATGTAAAATTTGCAACGCAAGACAATAGAAATTTACAAACAAAAGACCTTTTCTTTGAACCGTCATTAACAAAAAATGGGGATAATCAGGTGCTTTCAATGAAACTTAAAGTAGCTGCTGATAATTATTTAGAATATCGTTATGAGTTAAAACCTGATGATTATATGCTTGATTTTTCCATGCGCTCGCAAGGGATGAGTGATGCTATTAATAGTTCTCAGGAAATAAATTTGGACTGGAAACTAAAAACGCTTCGCAGTGAAAAAAGTACAAAATACGAAAATCAATATACTGATCTTCGTTATTTGTATGATGAAACTGAGTTTGAGTATATGAATGCGATGAGTGAAAACAGTGAAGATGAGGCAATAAACGTTAACTGGGTATCATTTAAACAGCAATTTTTTACAACAATATTATTGACTGATAAACCATTTGCTAAGGCCAGTTTAATTTCTAATAATTTGGTTGAAGATGAGTTTATAGATACAGTTTATACAAAACAATTTCATGCAGTACTTCCTTTAGAAGTCAAAAATGGTGAATTGGATTATGCTATGAATATGTATTACGGACCTGTTGATTACAAGGTTTTGAGTTCATATGAAGGTAAACATTTAGACCGAATTGTTAGTTTAGGTTGGGGGATATTTAGATGGATCAATAAGTATATTTTTACACCTCTATTCGGTTTTTTAAGCTCATTTATTGGTAGTTATGGTTTGGTAATTATTTTATTGACAATTGTTGTAAGGATCTTTATGTCGCCTGTAGTTTATAAATCGTATTTATCAAGTGCTAAAATGAAGGTTTTACGACCTGAAATGGAAGAGATCAATGAAAAATATAAGGGTAAAGAAAATGCAATGAAACGCCAACAAGAAACCATGGCATTACAAAGAAAAGCCGGCGTAAGTCCGTTATCCGGATGTATTCCTGCTTTGATCCAAATGCCAGTATTCTTTGCATTATTTAGATTTTTTCCTGCAAATATTGATATTCGTCAAAAAGGATTTTTATGGGCAGACGATCTTTCAGCCTATGATGAAATTTTAAAATTACCATTTAAAATACCATTTTATGGAGATCATATTAGTTTATTTCCAGTTTTAGCATCTGTTGCAATTTTCATTTATATGCAAATGACTCAAAGTCAGCAAATGAGTATGCAACAACCACAACAGGAAGGTATGCCAGATATGCAGAAAATGATGAAAATGATGTTGTGGATCTCTCCTGTAATGATGTTATTTTTCTTTAATAGTTATGCCAGTAGTTTGAGTTTATACTATTTTGTATCAAATTTACTAACTATAGGAATTATGTTGGTGATTAAGCATTATATTATTGATGAAGATAAGATTCATGCCAAGATCCAAGAGAATAAAAAACGTCCGGAAAAAAAGAAGAGTGTTTTCCGTCAGCGTTTAGACGATGCAATGAAACAAGCGCAAGTTCAGCAAGAACATCAAAAAAAGAAGAAAAAATAAACTTAAGTTATAAGCTTTAAAAATAAGGGTGAATGATTATTAAAATTTATTCACCTTTTTTAAATATAAGTGAAGTGCTGTTTACACAGTATCGTTTTCCTGTAG
>JAOZVI010000036.1:0-14893 GCA_029938265.1 Flavobacteriaceae bacterium
ACAAAATGCACGAGAAAATCCTTTTAACCTTTTAAACATTTTTTTATTTTAATATATAAATAGTTGCCGAAGATAAGAATTATTTTCTTATCAAATTAAAAAGAATTATTTTAAATCACATAACATAATACCTTGTACATCAGGTTTTTGTAGCAAGTTTATAATCATGTGAATTAAATGAGAAAGATAGTTAAGTGCAAGATATAACATGAACTATAGTTATCAAATCTTTAGTTTAGGTAAATCATAAAGTATTAAAGAATTAAACTTTTTTTAAATATTTATTTTGTTCTACTAATAATTTTTCAATATTGGACAGAATTTCAATATCTTTTGGAGTTTCAACTTCCTTATCTTCAGGATTATCAGCTTTTCTTCTAAACTTATTCATTGCTTTTATAATAACAAAAATTGTAAGTGCTATAATAAAAAAATCGACTAAAGCTTCTATAAGTTCGCCATATCCTATAGCCAACTCATCAGCTTTATCTGTTGCATCTCGAAGTATGATCTTCTTATCAGCTAATGCAACTTCATCGGTAAGTAGAGAAAAGGGAGGCAATATAATTTTCTTTACAATTATACTTACTACTCTGTTAAAAGCTGTTCCTATGATGATACCTATTGCCATATCCATCATATTTCCTTTTAATGCAAAGTCTTTAAATTCTTGATAAAGTTTTTTCATGATTTATTCAATTTAAAATGAGTGTTTATATTTATAATTTTTTATTTCTTGAGATAAAAATTTGCAATAATAATAAAAAAAAATTTATGAGTTTTTTGATAATGGTTTTAATCAATAATATTTAAGAGAGAATTGATTTTTTAACATTTTTTTAAAATAAAACTTCGATTTTAGTGTTACTTTTGTTACGATGATACATTTTTTACACAAAATATTGGCATTTATACTTGCACTAATCGTATTGTTTTCTACACTTTCCTTCACTGTTGAAAAACATGTGTGCATGGGTGAAATTACAGATGTTTCTTATTTTAATAATGTTGAATCCTGTGGAATGATAGAAGATGAATGCAAAAATGAAGATATTACACATAATTCTTTTAATAAAGTAAATTGCTGTGATAATATTCACCAATTGATTCAGGGTAACCAAACCCAGCAACAAGCTTTAGATAATTTTAAGATCGATCAAGTGCAATTTATAATTGCATATTCTTACTCATATTTAGATCTTTTTGAGGAGAGAAAAGATATAACACTTCATAATTTTTATCCTCCACCTCTGGTAAACAGAAACATACAGGTTCTCTACCAAACTTTTTTAATTTGATTTATTGAGAGAGTCACTTTAATGTGATTCACAGTGTTATGTAGCATTAATGTTATGTAGTTATGGCATACTATTGTATTTAGTATTGATGTCTGCTCTACGTTTTATTTATTTCACTATATAAAATTTCAGTCGATATGACTGCCTTAGTTTAGTCTCAATAAATCTTTTTAATTAAAAAATAATGCTCAATAAGATCATTCGTTATTTTCTTGAAAATAAGCTAATCACTTTTATTATACTTTCTTCCTTTATTATTGGCGGAATGATAACAGCACCATTTAACTGGAATATTTCTTGGATAGAAAGAAATCAGGTGCCGGTTGATGCTATACCCGATATTGGTGAAAACCAGCAAATTATTTTTACTGAGTGGGTTGGGCAATCACCACAGGATGTTGAAGATCAAATAACCTATCCTTTAACTACCGCTTTATTAGGAATTTCGGGTGTTAAAACAATACGTTCAAATTCAATTTTTGGTCTCTCTAGTATTTATATCATTTTTGACGATGATGTAGAATTCTATTGGAGCAGAACCCGAATTTTAGAAAAACTAAATTCCTTGCCATCCGGCACAGTTCCAGATGAAGTAAAACCATCTTTAGGACCGGATGCTACTGCTTTGGGACAAGTGTTCTGGTACACTTTGGAAGGCAGAGATCCTAAAACAGGAAAACCAACAGGTGGCTGGGATCCACAGGAATTAAGAACCATACAGGATTTTTATGCGCGCTATTACTTAACTGCTTCAAAAGGAGTTTCTGAAGTAGCGTCCATAGGAGGTTATATTAAAGAATACCAAATTGAGATAGATCCTGATGCCATGAAGGCATTTGATGTGAATACTAAAAAAATAATGAGTGCAGTTAAGAATTCTAATATGGATATTGGTGCACAAACTATTGAATTTAATAAGACTGAATATCTTGTAAGGGGCTTGGGCTATATTAAAAGTTTAAGTGATCTTGAAGAAAGTGTTGTATCTGTAAAAGATCATACACCAGTTCGTTTAAAAGATGTTGCTAAAATTCAGTTTGGTCCGGCTACACGTCGTGGTGGATTAGACAAAAGTGGAGTTGAGGCTGTTGGTGGGGTTGTGGTTGTCAGAAATGGGGCGAATCCTTTAGAAACTATCCGGAATATAAAAGACAAGATTAAAGATGTTGCTTCGGGTTTACCTTTAAAGATCTTGGCAGACGGAACAGTTTCTAAAGTAACAATCATACCATTTTATGACCGTTCTGGATTAATTCATGAAACTTTAGGAACTTTAGAATCCGCACTTTCACTTGAAATTTTGATAAGTATATTGGTTGTGATTGTTTTGGTTTTAAATCTTAGAGCATCTATATTAATTTCAAGTTTATTGCCAATTGGGGTTTTAATGACCTTTATTTTAATGAAATTCTTTAATGTAGATGCCAATATTGTTGCCCTTTCCGGAATTGCAATTGCTATTGGCGTTATGGTAGATGTGGGAATTGTATTCACTGAAAATATCATCAGGCACTTAGATATGCCGGAAAATAAAGGTATAAAAAGTAAAGAATTATTAGAAGTGATTTATAGTGCAACAACTGAAGTTGCTTCGGCAATATTAACCGCTTTGGCTACAACCATTGTTAGTTTTTTACCGGTTTTTGCCATGCAGGCATCTGAAGGTAAATTATTTCATCCTCTGGCATGGACTAAAACATTTGCTTTGATGTCCTCTTTATTTATTGGTATTTTATTTATTCCGGCATTAGCACATATTTTATTTTCTATTAAATTAGATAAAAAGAGAACAAGTAAAATATTCAATGCGGTTTTAGTAGGATTTGGACTTGTTTTTGTAATTGGTTACGGTAGTATAATTGCTTTGGCTTTAATTGCTTATGGGGTAAATAATATTTTATCTCAATCTGAAACTAAGTGCAATTTACTAAATGGAAGACTTAGATTTACCTACTCAAATACAATCGCAAATTATATCAATATTGCAATTACATTTTTAATTGTAGTTTATTTTTTAACCAATGAATGGATGCCTTTGGGCGCCTCAAATTCAACATTTGTTAATTTCTTATTTGTAATTTTAATTATCAGCGTTGTTTTAGGTCTTCTAATGACCATAGTTCACTTTTATGCTAAGATCTTAAACTGGTGTTTGAATAATAAATGGAAATTTTTAACAATTCCAATGATCGTTATTTTTTTAGGAATATCCATTTGGTTGGGTTTTGGAAATACATTCGGTTTTATGCCAAATTTCGCAAAAAACAATATTGTATGGAATAGTTTAGATAAAACTTTCCCCGGTTTAGGCAATGAATTTATGCCGGCTCTAGACGAAGGTTCATTTTTGTTAATGCCTACCACTATGCCACATTCCGGTATTACTGAAAACATAGAAATTATTGCAAAAATTGATAAGCAAATAAATTCTATTCCTGAAATTGCTTCAGCTGTAGGAAAGTGGGGGAGGGTAAACTCAGCATTAGACCCGGCACCAACATCCATGTTTGAAAATATGATCAATTATATCCCGGAATATATTTTAGATAAAGATGGCCGAAGAGTACGATACAAAGTAAATGATGATAGAGCTTTTATTTTAAAAGATGATACTACTTATAAATACGGTGAAGACTCCTATAAAAAGATTAGTTCTGAGGAGTTGATCTTAGATGAAGATGGAGCGTATTTCAGACAATGGAGAACTAAAATTAAAAAATCAGATGATATCTGGAAAGAGATTATAAAGCACTCTAAGTTTCCCGGGCTCACATCAGCACCAAAATTACAACCCATTCAAACACGTTTGATCATGCTTTCAACAGGTATGAGAGCACCAATGGGTATAAAAATTTTCGGACCATCTTTAGAATCTATTGAAAAAGCAGGTTATGATTTAGAACGTATTTTAAAAGAAGTATCAAGTATAGAGCCTTCTACTGTATTTGCAGATAGAGTAGTAGGAAAACCCTATTTAGAGATTCAGTTAAATCGCCAGAATATGTCTCGTTATGGAATGACTGTAAAAGATATACAAGAACAATTATCAGTTGCCATTGGCGGTAAAAAACTGACTTCAACAATAGAGGGCAGAGAACGTTTCCCCGTAAGGGTGAGGTATGCACGTGAATTTAGAGATAACCCGGATAATATCAAAAAAATATTGATATCTACTCCTTCTGGAGAACAGGTTCCATTGAGCGAACTGGCATTTGTTGATTATGTAAAAGGTCCACAAATGATAAAAAGTGAAGATACGTTTTTAACTTCTTATGTGATTTTTGATATGAAAGAGGGCAATGCTGAAACCAATGTAGTGGAAGAAGTTCAGGATTTGATCAAACAAAAATTAGATTTACGTGAATTGAATCTGCCGGATGGTGTAACGTTTAAGTTTACAGGAAATTATGAAAATCAGATGCGTGCATCCAGACGATTAATGATGATTGTTCCAATTACTTTAATACTGATCTTTTTGATCCTGTATTTTCAGTTCAAAGAGTTGGCACCTTCATTGATGGTGTTTACCGGAATATTTGTTGCCTTTTCAGGAGGGTTTATCATGATCTGGTTATATGGTCAGGATTGGTTTTTAAATTTTAGTATGGCAGGTGTTGAAATGCGAGATCTTTTCCAGATGCATACAATTAATTTAAGTGTTGCCGTTTGGGTAGGATTTATTGCCCTTTTTGGAATTGCAACTGATGATGGAGTAATTATGGGAACTTATTTAATGCAGGTATTTGATAAGGAAAAGCCAAAATCTGCTAGTGAAGTTCGAACAGCAGTTTTACATGCAGGTTCAAAAAGAGTTAGACCAGCCATGATGACGGCAGCAACTGCAATAATAGCCTTAATTCCGGTTTTAACATCAACAGGAAAAGGAGCTGAAGTACTAATCCCTATGGCTATTCCAACCTTTGGTGGAATGCTTTTACAGGTAATGACCATGTTTGTAGTGCCTGTTTTATATAGTATGTGGAAAGAGAAAAAGATTAAGAATTAAAATTTAAGATTAAGATAATTTCTTTGCGAACATTGCGAAAAGCTTTGTGCTCTTTGCGGTTAAATAAGAAAAAAAATAAATTTAAAATGAAAAATAAAATAATACTCCTAAGCATCTTTTTAATATCCACCCTCATTGGAATGGCACAGGATACTAAAGAAAGTTTAGATCAATATTTAAAAATTGCTGCAAACAATAATCCTGGTTTAAAAGCAAAATTTAATGATTATATGGCAGCAATGGAAAAAGTACCTCAGGTGGGTACTCTTCCTGATCCTCAATTAACTTTTGGATATTTTATTAATCCTGTAGAGACAAGGTTAGGTCCGCAAAGGGCAACTTTTGGTTTAAGGCAAGCATTTCCATGGTTTGGATTGCTAGCATCTAAAGAAGATCTAGCAACAGAAATGGCAAAAGCCAAATACGAAATTTTTGAAAATTCTAAATCTAATATATTTTTCGAGATAAAAACGGCATATTTTAATTGCTATTTTATGGAAAAAGCCATACAGATCACTAAAGAAAACCTTGAAATTTTGAGGATCTTTAAGAATTTGTCTTTGGTGAAGATCGAAACAGGAAATGCTTCTATAGTGGATGAATTAAGGGTAGAATTAGAGATCAATGATCTTGAAAACCAATTGGCACTTCTTATTGATTCTAGAAATGTTTTTCAAACAAAATTCAATAATCTATTGAACCGTGACAATTCAGTATTAATTGAAACTCCAAATGAGCTTTGGCAGGATGAATTGCCTTTTGAAAATCTTACTTTATTAGATTCAATTTATAATAACAATCACGAAATAAAAAGTATAGACCATAAATTAAATGCATTTCTGAGTCAAGAAGTTATGGCAAAGAAAGAAGGTTTACCAAAATTTAATCTTGGGGTGAATTATATCATTGTAGGTAAAAATCATATTTCGTCAGACCCAAATAATGGTAAAGATGCTTTGCTATTTCCATCGATAGGAGTTTCGATTCCGATCTATCGAAAAAAGTATAAGGCTATGATTGTAGAAGCACAATATTTACAAATCGCTGAAATAGCTAAAAAAGAAGATAAACGAAATACTTTAAACACCGTTTATGAAAATACTTTCAAAGATTTTAATGATAGTGAGAGGTGTATAGCTTTAAATAAAAAACAATCAGAAATTGCAAAAAAAGTATTGGATGTTTTGATCACTTCATACACTACTAATTCAAAAGATTTTGAAGAGGTATTGCGAATTGAAAGACAATTGTTGGGGTACAAATTAGCACAGCAAAAAGCCATTGCTGATAAAAATGTAGCTGTTGCATTTATGCATTATCTATTGGGGAATTAGCTCTCTAAATCCCATGAAAGTGGGGCTTTATAATGTATTGAATAAAGGAATAAAATGTTAAAATAACTTCTCTGTGATACTCTGTGGATTCTTTGTGGAATCTCTGTGTAACAGTTAAATATAACTATTAGAAATGAAAATATTTAAGAATTACATCATTGCAGCCGGTATTTTAATACTGGGTATTATTATTGGAAATATAACATCAGGTGATAAAGATGAAGTTTTGTATGCTGAGGAAGAACATAATTATATACAAGATCCTGTTACAAAATTATGGACTTGCTCAATGCATCCTCAAATAAAATTGGAAAAATCAAGTAATTGTCCGATTTGTGGTATGGAACTGATTCCGGTTGATGGGTCAAATAGTTCCGAAGAAAATATTGAAAGCAATGAAATAGTGTTTACTGCTGAAGCCATTCAATTGGCAAATATTCAAACATCAATAATAAACAGATCCAGCGCAAATAAAGAAGTTCGTTTATTTGGAACAGTTAAACCTGATGAAAGAAGATTGTTTTCGCAGGTATCGCATATCCCAGGAAGAATAGAACGATTATATGTAAATTTTACTGGTGAAAAAATTAGAAAAGGTCAGAGAATTGCTCGTTTATATTCACCTGAATTAATATCAGCACAAAAAGAATTATTTGAAGCAATAAAATCAAAGGAAGTTTACCCACAATTATATAAGGCTTCAAGAAATAAATTAAAGCTATGGAAAATATCTGATTATCAAATAGATGCCATCGTTAAATCTGGCAAAATACAGGAACAGATAGATATTATATCTGATTATACTGGTTATGTTATGAAGCGGAATGTTGAATTAGGAGATCATGTAATGGTAGGAATGAATATGTTTGATATTGCCAATATTGATAATATTTGGGTAATGTTTGAAGCATACGAATCAGATATACCTTGGATTAAAAACGGTGATATAGTAAATTTTACTATTCAGGCAATTCCTAATAAAGTATATAAAGGTAGGGTTAGTTATATTGATCCATTTATGTCTTCAAGTAGCAGAATAGCAAAAGTTAGAGTAGAAGTAAAAAATCCCGGGCATAAATTATTGCCTGAAATGTTTGCAAGTGGAATAATCAAAGCAAGATTAACAAATAATACGGATGCGTTGATCACACCTAAAACTGCAGTTTTATGGACAGGTAAAAGGTCTGTGGTTTATATTAAAGTACCACACGATAAAATTAGTTCATTTGTTTATAGGGAAGTACTTTTAGGAACTGATCTGGGAGATTTTTACATCATAAATAATGGATTAGAAGAGGGTGATGAAGTAGTGACCAATGGCGTTTTCAGAATAGATGCTTCAGCACAACTTTTAGGGCAAAAAAGCATGATGAATCCCAAAAATGAATTAAAAAATAAAGATCTAAAATTTAAAAGTGATTCCAAGTTCCAGAAGCAAATAGGCGCAGTTATTGACGATTATATTTTATTAAAAAACGCATTGGTAAATGATGATGCTAAAAAAGCTCAAGGTCAGGCTAGAATAATGAAAAGTTCTTTAGATAATATAAATATGCATTTGCTTAAAGGTGAAGCTCATGATGTTTGGATGAGAACAGTTAATTCTATCAGTAAATCAGTAGAAACAATTCAAATTAATAAAAACATTAAAATTCAAAGAAAAGCTTTTGGAGATTTAGGAATATCGTTATCAGATATTATTAACGATTTTGGAATTGTAATGGAGAATCAGAAATCCTTATATTTAGAATATTGCCCAATGGCAGATAACAATAAAGGTAGTTACTGGTTGAGTTATGATAAAGAAATTTTTAATCCTTTTTTTGGTGCGGGTATGTTAAAATGTGGCGAGGTAAAGAAAACATATTAATTTTTATTTTCATTGATAAAATATTTTTCAACAATTTTTCTAGATCTATCTATCATTGCAATAGCTTTGTCAATAGTATGTAATTTGGTTCTAAAAGACAAAATAGCCATTCTTATTACAAATTTTCTATTAATTTTTGTTGAGCTAAAGTAAACCTCTCCATTGTTATGGATCTCTTGTATTAGTTTTTGATTAAATGAATTTTCATCAACACTTTTTGAAGGAAACCAAAAATAACTCACTGAAAGATCGGGATTTGGCCCTACTTCAAAGCCAATTTTAATAAGTTGTTCTCTAAAATAGGTAGTCAGTAATAATTTTTCTTCCAAACAGGCAATAAATGGCTCTGTACCATGTAATTGCAATGGTAACCACATACGCATTCCTCTAAAATGTTTGGTGAGCTCTGGTGAAACATCGGCCGGATTTACAGGAGCATTTTTATCTATTGAATCTTGCATATAACTGGCTGTATAATGATGTGAATGATAAACAGCTTCTTTATCTTTTACTAAAACAGCACCTAAGCCATAGGGTATAAATAAACCTTTATGTGGATCAATTACTAAAGAATCAGCGAGTTCAATTCCTTTAAAACTATCTTTCTTTTGTTTGGTTAAAATAAAAAATCCGCCATAGGCAGCATCAATATGATACCAAAGATTATTTTCTTGGGCTATGTCTCCAATTTTTTGTAGCGGGTCAATAGCACCTGTATCTGTAGTACCTGCAGAAGCAATAACCAAAAACGGATTTAAACCTTTAATCTTATCTTCTTTAATTTTAGTGCTAAGGTCTTCAGAAATTATTCTCGAATTGCTGTCTAATTCAACATAACGTATTTTAATATCTTCTAATCCAATGATACGCAAAGCTTTTTGAGTGCAATGATGTACTTGCGGACTTAAATAAACGACACTATTTTTAATTTGATCAGATTTTATCTTGTGTTTATCTCTGGCTGCAGTTAAAGCAATCAGATTTGCAATAGAACCTCCGGAAGTTAGATTACCAATGGCTGTTTTTGGAAATTTAAATATTGACTTCATCCAATCTATCAATTCATTTTCAATGGAAACAGCACCTGGAGAAGCGTAATAGATACCTGCATATTCATTGGTAACATCTACAAGATAATCAGCTAAAGATGATGTGTATATACCGCCTCCGGGTATATAACCTATATGACTTCCTGAAGCTGCATTGATTCCTTTGGAAGCAACTTCATTTTTGTAAATTTCAAGAATCTTCTGAAGGGATTTTTTATTGGAATCTATTGAAAAATCCTGAGTATTAACCTGCGCAGAAGAAAAAGCATCAACACGATCAATATTATTTAAAAACTGGTTTGTATAATTATTAACCTGTTTTACATATTCATTTCGTTGAGATTCAGTTGGTTCTAAGGTTTTAGAAATTTGATGTAATTTTAAAATATCTTGTTTGAGATCTTTCACTTATGAGTTTTTTTAATATTTCTAAAAGTATAAAACCCTTGTTAGGATGCAAAATATTTTCAAACATTTTAAATCAAATTTTTAATACATTTTTTTCCTTTCTAAATTTTGTGTGAGCATATCAAAATATTTTCCCAAATCAAATAAAAAAAGATTAATTTTGAAATAGAAGTATAAGATGTAACCTTATTCAGATTTAATTGCTTGAGCAAAACATCTTATCAGTTACAAAATCAAATATTTTGATAAACATTTATTTAACAAACAAGAAAATGAAAAATAAAGCATGGTATCTTTTAGTTTTGGCGATTTTATTTATAAACATCAGTCAGGCTCAAGAAAAAAAAGTAATAAAAACTGATCAGGAAAATATTAATTATTTAGAAGAATCTCCAGAATCTTTTGATCAAAGAATGAAATGGTGGAGAGATGATCGATTTGGTATGTTTATTCACTGGGGGGTATATGCAATTCCAGCCGGAAAATACAATGGAAAAGAAGTAAAAGGAATTGGTGAATGGATCATGAAACATGGTGAAATTCCTGTCATTGAATACGAAAAATATGCAAAACAATTTAATCCTGTAAAATTTGATGCAGATGAATGGGTGAGAATTCTCAAAGATGCCGGAATGAAATATTTGGTGATCACTTCAAAACATCATGATGGTTTTGCTATATGGGATTCTAAAGTTTCAAACTACGATATTGTTGATTTTGCACCCTATGGAAAAGATGTGTTGCAAGCACTCTCAAAAGCCTGCAAAGAACAAGGAATAAAATTTGGACTTTATCACTCTATCATGGATTGGCATCATCCTGATGCTCAGGCTTATTCCTATCTAAAAAATGATCCAAAAAAAAGAGCGGATAATAAAGAACATTTTGCTATATATCTGGAAAATTATATGAAAACCCAATTAAAAGAACTGATAGATAATTACAATCCGGATATAATTTGGTTTGATGGAGAATGGATAGAAGAATTCACGCATAAGCAAGGACAAGAATTATACCAGTATGTAAGAACTTTAAATCCGAGTATTCTTATCAATAACCGTGTAGATAAAGGCCGGTCAGGAATGCAGGGTATGAATAAAGCAGATAAAAAATATGCCGGAGATTTTGGCACTCCTGAACAGGAAATACTGGAAACAGCCTCTACACTTGACTGGGAATCTTGTATGACCATGAATGATACCTGGGGATTTAAACAAAGTGATCATAATTGGAAATCTACTAAAGAATTGGTTCACAATTTGATAGATGTCACCGCTAAAGGAGGAAACTATTTATTAAATGTTGGTCCTACTGCTGAAGGACTTATTCCGGCACCAAGTGTAGAAAGATTAAAACAAATTGGTATATGGTTAAACGTTAATGGCGAGGCAATATACGGAACAGAAAAACTGCAACATAATTATAAACAGGGAGAACATATTTTTTTTACAAAACAAAAAGGAAGTCCCGTATATTTTACAATAATATTGGAAAAACCTAAAGAACATTTAATCCTTAAAAACTTAAAACCAAAAAATAAATCTACTATTAAATTGTTAGGATTTGATGAACCCTTAAAATGGGAGTTTAATGAAGAAAAAGGATTAAAGATCACTATACCTAAAAATATATTAAAAACCTGGAATAATAATTCATTTGCTTGGGTATTTCGCGTGGAAGGAAAGGAAATATAATTAATTAAGAATTAGAAAAATTAGTAATATAAATCCCAAATCAATGAAATATTTTATAAATCTTACGCTTTTATCTTTATTCCTGAATAGAATAATATGAGTGATAGTCACAAAATTCCGGTAGTATCTAAAGAGATGCTGGTTCCATTCATTTTAATAACCTCACTATTTGCACTTTGGGGTTTTGCCAATGATATTACCAATCCTATGGTATCTGCTTTTAAAAAGATCTTAGAACTAAATAATACACAGGCATCTTGGGTACAGGCTGCATTTTATGGAGGATATTTTACCATGGCACTACCAGCTGCATTTGTGGTGAAAAAGTATTCTTATAAAGTGGGTATTATTGTAGGGTTAATATTATACGCAACTGGTGCATTACTATTTTATCCAGCAGCAGCATTTGAAAATTATTTTTTCTTTTTGGCTGCTCTATACATTTTAACATTTGGCCTTGCTTTTTTAGAAACCACTGCAAACCCATATATCATGTCAATGGGGGCTGATGAAACTGCAACACAACGTTTAAATTTTGCCCAGGCTTTTAATCCTCTTGGTGCCTTGACAGGTTTATTTGTAGCTCAGAACTTTATTTTAGGAGCGTTACAATCAGATGATATTGATGCAGACGGAAATGGAATTTATGAAACTTTAACCGGAGCAGCAAAAGCAGCAGTAAAAACATCTGATTTGATGGTCATAAGAAATCCGTATGTTGGATTAGGGCTATTGGTTATTGTAATGCTTGTCATTATTTCTTTTGTTAAAATGCCGGAGAAGAAAGAAAGTGAAGAAAGTTCTGGTATGCTGGTTTCCATTCAACGTATTTTTAAAAAGGAAAGATTTGTAGGAGGAGTGATTGCACAAATGTTTTATGTAGGAGCCCAGATCATGTGCTGGACCTATATTTATCAGTATGCTGAGAACCTTGGAATTAACAATAAAGATGCTGTGTATTACGCATATATGGCATTAGGAGTGTTTTTAGCAGGTCGTTTTTTGTTTACATTTCTTTTAAAATATATTGATTCCGGTAAATTATTAATGATCTTATCATTTGGAGCAATTGCTTTTACCTTAGGAACCATTTTTATTCGTGGTATGGGCGGTCTGTACAGTTTGGTTTTGGTTTCATTTTGTATGTCATTGATGTTCCCAACAATTTATGGTATCGCTCTTCATGGCTTGGGTGATGATGCTAAACCAGCCTCAGCATTTTTAGTGATGGCTATTGTTGGTGGAGCTTTTATGCCAATCTTACAGGGATTAATTCTTGACCTTGGTGGGAAAGGTTATGCTGATATCAAAATACTCGGTGTTCCTGAAGTAAATTTCTCTTTTATTTTACCAATGATTGGCTTTATCGTAGTAGCTCTTTATGGCTATAGAACCTATAAGAATTATGAAATGAATTAAAAAATTGAGACCTTTGAATAAATTATTGAAATAAACTCATGAAACGATATGCATTTGCATTGGATCTTAAAGACGATCCTAGATTAATTACTGAATATGAGAATTACCATAAAAAAATATGGCCTGAAATAACAGACAGTATTAAAAATTCAGGAATTGAAAATTTGGAGATCTACCGAGTTGGAAATCGGATGTTTATGATTATGGAGGTAAATGATTCTTTTTCATTCGAACGAAAATCTAAAATGGATAGTATTAACCCAAAAGTTGAGGAATGGGAAAAATTAATGTGGAAATATCAAAAAGCACTTCCAATAGCAAAGCCAGGTGATAAATGGATGCTTATGGAAAAAATATATCAATTGTAAATCATAATGGTCGTTACTTTATAATTCTAAAATAATTCTATGCAAAAATTACTCTCTCTACCACCTAATCTTGTAAAGTATTTTTATAAAATTGAAGAGAAAAATTCTGAAAAGTGGTTTTGCACGTCTGACCCACCGGGAAGTCGTGTAGGTTCAGGGGGAGGAACTTCATGGATTTTAAAAGAGAGTTGGGAAGTTGATCAAAGCCCCAAAAATTTCTCAAACTGGATAAAAAAAGAAAAACGAATTATTATACATGCTGGAGGTCAGAGTAGAAGGTTACCAGCGTATGCTCCATCTGGAAAAATTCTTACACCAATCCCTGTATTTAGATGGGAACGTGGACAAAAAATAGATCAAAACTTACTAGATCTGCAAATACCTTTATATGAAAAGATCCTTAAAAATACACCTGATCAGTTAAATACTTTAATTGCAAGTGGTGATATTTATATCCAATCAGATGGAAAGATTAAAGACTTACCAGATGCAGATGTGGTTTGTTATGGGATATGGGAAGGTCCCGAATTAGCAAGCAAACATGGGGTTTTTGTTTGTGATAAAAACAATTCTGAGGAATTGCTGTATATGCTTCAAAAACCATCTTGTAGCCAATTGCAAAAATTATCTCAGGAGCATTTATATCTTATGGATATAGGTATCTGGGTGTTGAGTGACCGAGCAGTTGATCTACTGATGAAACGTTCTGGTTACAGTTATAATAAAAAAGGAGAATTGATAGTACCGGAAAATCCTGAGTTTTATGATCTTTATTCCGATTTTGGTCTAAACCTTGGTACTCATGCTGATAGGAATGATACAGAATTAAATGAATTAACTGTTGCTATTCATCCTTTACCCAATGGAGAATTCTATCATTTTGGAACTAGTAAAGAATTGATATCTTCAACAGTATCTATTCAAAACAGAGTTATGGATCAGCGCTCTATACTTCATAAGGATAGTAAACCGCATCCTTCAATGTTTATCCAAAATACAGATATAAAGATTAGCTTATATCCTGAGCAAAGAAATTTATGGATTGAGAATTCCTTTATTGGTAAAGATTGGAAAATTCAATCAGAACATATTATTACAGGAATTCCGGAGAATGACTGGAATTTGAAATTACCTCAGGGAGTCTGTTTTGATATGATTCCGATTAGTAGCGATGAATTTTGTGTACGTTTCTATGATTTTTACGATGATTTTAAAGGTTCAGTAAATTCAAAAGATACCCAATGGTTAGGAAGTTCATTTAGCCAATGGTTCTCAGACCGTAATTTAGAGTTTACACAATTAGATTTTCCAATGAACACAGATATACAGTCTGCAAGAATTTTCCCTGTAATGAAAAAGAAAGACATTACTGAAGATTTTTTGAATTGGATAATACAGCCATCTGAAAATAAAAAATATGCGCAACAATGGAAATCGAACAAGAGAA
>JAOZVI010000036.1:14903-18461 GCA_029938265.1 Flavobacteriaceae bacterium
TATTGGATGATGCTCGTCTTTTGACTGTTATTACTGACGAAATAATTGATCAAACTAATTTAAAACAGCTTTACCTACAGCGGGAACAATTTAGAAATGATAATATTTCACTGCTTCATAAAAATTATAAGAAAAGTGTTTTCTATCAGGTAGATCTTAATGATATAGCCAAACGTGTTGCAAAAAATGGAATTGAATTACAAACAATGATGACTATCGAAGATCCTTTTCTTCAAATGCATGAATATATGTTTCAGGCTAAAGTGAAACAATATCAAAACAGAGATTACAAGAAAGAAGAGCAACAAGCTTTTCAAATATTACAAGATAGTATTATTCAAACCCTTGGTTACCAAAATTTACAACCAAAGCTAAATGTTTTTCAAGATCAGATCGTGTGGGGTAGAAGTCCTGTAAGAATTGATTTGGCAGGGGGCTGGTCTGATACACCTCCCTATAGTTTAATACAAGGAGGTGCAGTTGTAAATATGGCAATAGAGTTGAATGGCCAGCCGCCACTACAAGTATATATTAAACCATCAGAAGAGTACAAAATTATACTTCGATCTATAGATTTGGGCATCAGAGAAGATATCATATCTTATGATAAGCTTTCTCAGTATAATCAAGTAGGTTCTGCCTTTTCAATACCAAAAGCAGCTTTATTTTTATCAGGATTTCATCCTTCATTTTCAGCGGAATCCTATGGCAGTCTTCAGGAACAATTAAAAGCATTTGGATCAGGGATTGAAATCTCAACATTGGCAGCGATTCCTAAAGGTTCTGGTCTGGGAACCAGTTCAATATTAGCAGCAACGGTATTAGGAGCACTATCTGATTTTTGTAGTTTTGATTGGAGTCAGAATGAAATAAGCAACAGAACTTTAGTACTGGAGCAGCTCTTGACTACTGGTGGTGGGTGGCAGGATCAGTATGGAGGTGTTTTGCCTGGCATTAAACTACTTAGTACAAAAATTGGAAGTGATCAAACACCTTATGTCAAATGGGCTCCTAATTTCATTTTTACCAGACCTGAAAACAAATCTCGTATGTTGTTGTATTATACAGGAATTACGCGTACGGCAAAAAATATTTTAGCTGAAATTGTAAGCGATATGTTTCTTAATGAAAATAATAATACAGAGATTCTTAAAGATATTAAACTACATGCTTTAGATACTTTTGATGTTTTACAACGTGGAAATTTTGAAGCTTTTTGTGAATGTGTGAATCTTACCTGGGAGCAGAAACAATTATTGGATAAAGGTACCAACCCTCCTGAAGTTAGAGCGTTGATAAATTCTTTTAAGGATTATACCTCAGCTTTAAAAATTCCAGGAGCCGGAGGTGGGGGATATATTTATATAATTGCAAAAGATCCGGAAGCAGCGGGTAAAATTCGGAATATTTTAAATGAAAATCCGCCAAATAATCGTGCACGTTTTGTAGAAATGAATCTATCACTAACCGGATTTCAAGTTACTAGATCATAAATTAAAAATATGAGTGTTGACTCTGGATAAATAAAATGAAACATTCATAACTAAAAAGATGGTCACACACGAAAATATTAGAATATAAAACTCCTAATGAAGTATTTTTAGCTAATTTTAACCCAAACGTTGTACTTATTAATTGAATCTAGGTATTTATTTTATCCTTGTTTTAAAATCATATCAAGATAATTTTAAAAATATTTCTAATATTTTTACTTATTTGGGATACTATATAATTACATACTTTCACTGCTATTTTTTAAGTATATTTGAATGAATTTCACTAATTATAAATTTATGGAAAAAATAGTTAATAAACAGAGAGAATTTTTTAATACAAATGCAACAAAAAGCATTTATTTTAGAAAAATGCAACTAAGAAAACTAAAAAAGTTATTAGTAGAAAATGAAGAACAGTTAGATAAAGCTATTTATAAAGATTTTAAAAAATCATCTTTTTGTAATTATACCAGCGAACTATCGATATTGTATGGTGATATTGACGAGGCTCTTAAGAATGTGAAAAAATGGTCAAAATCTAAAAAGGTAAAAACTAACCTTTTAAATATTCCTGCAAAAAGTTATATAATTCCTGAACCACTAGGTGTTTCGCTTGTAATTGGGGCTTGGAATTATCCTTATCAATTATCATTTGCTCCCGCAATAGCAGCAATTACTGCTGGAAATACAGTTGTATTAAAGCCAAGTGAATTACCTATAAATACCAGTAATCTTATAGCAAAATTAATCAATGAGAATTTTGATCCTAAATTTTTTAAGGTTGTTGAAGGAGGCGTACAAGAAACAAAAGAACTTCTCGATCAGAATTTTGACAAGGTTTTTTTTACCGGAAGTGGTTATGTCGGAAAAATAGTTTATCAGGCTGCAGCCAAACATTTAACTCCTGTAACTTTAGAGCTTGGTGGTAAAAGTCCTGCGTTTTTTACTGAAAAATGCGACTTGAAAATTGGTGTGAAAAGAATGATCTGGGCAAAATTCTTAAATGCTGGACAAACTTGTGTAGCTCCTGATTATATTCTTGTTCATAAAACCATAAAAGAAGATTTTTTAAAAACAGTAAAAGATGAGATCAAAAACGCTCATTTTGCATTTGAAAATGATAACTATGTTCAAATAATTAACGAAAGTAACATGTATAGATTAATTGCTATGTTAGATTCGAATAAGGTTTATTTAGGTGGAAAATACAATATTAAAGAAAGGTATTTTGAGCCTACTATATTGACAGATGTAAGCTTTAATGATAAAATCATGCAGGATGAAATATTTGGACCAATTCTACCGGTGATTGAATATGATGATATTGATGAAATTATTAAAAATGTAAAATCTCGCCCAAAACCATTAGCTCTATATGTTTTTACAAAAGAAAGTAAAATAAAAAGAAAAATCTTAAATGAGATCTCATTTGGTGGAGGAGCGATAAATGATGCAATCATGCATTTAACAAATACAAATTTGGGATTTGGAGGAGTAGGAGCAAGTGGAATGGGTAATTATCACGGTGAAAATGGATTTAGAGCATTCTCACATTTTAAAAGTATTTTGGATAAGTCAACTTTAATTGAACCAAATTTAAAGCACCACCCAAGAACAAATAATAAGTTAAAATTAATTAAAATGATTTTAGGACAGAAGTAAAGAATAAATTTATCGCTGTGTAATAATTCTATAATTTTTGATAAGGATAATAAAGCTACTATTTTTTTGTCATCCAAATAAAAACGAATATAATCACCCATACTCTCCACATAAATGATTTCATCTACCAGTATCTTTTGGATTTTATAGCCTGGTTTACTAAAAAAGTAATTATCCATATTTTAGTTTGCAGATTATATTAGACACTTCAAACAGGTAAGGGTTCAGTTGAAAAAATAAGATTAATTGGTAATCTGGAGACATCGCTAATACGAAAAGCCAAATCCAAACTCGGGTTGTATTCTTCACGTTCTAAATAACCAATTGTTTGAAAATTAACTCCTATTTTATCTGCTAGTTCATTTTGTGTTAAAGGCAGACGGTCTTAAATTATTTTGAA
>JAOZVI010000152.1 GCA_029938265.1 Flavobacteriaceae bacterium
ATTCTTGCCTTTTATGCTGTGAAGATTGAAAAGGACTTAGATAAAGGAATTGAATTTACGGAAACATTAATTGAATTATATCCTGATGCCCCAGTTCCGCATAATAACCTGGGTTGGTATTTTCAAAATCAAGGTTTTAATGAAAAAGCGATTGAAGAATATAAAGCTGCCCTTAGGATAGATCCGTATTTGATGTTTACTTATAGTGGAGTTATTTGGACATACCTTACAGATTTTGCACAAATGGATTCTGCAAAAATCTGGTCCAAACGGATGATTGAATATGGACCGGAAAATGCATGGGGATATTTTTATCTTGGCTCATCTTATATTGGTATCGATAGCCTTGAGAAAGCTAAAAATGAATTCCTAAAAGCAAGGGATCTTAATTCAAATTTCTATTCTCATATGAATCAATACCGTTTAGCCCATGTTTATCGGCTTCAGGGAAAGTATGATAAAGCCATTAAAGTATTGGAAGGAATCATGAGTATGGATCCGAAAGAAAAATCTGCCAACTATGATTTAGGAGTAAATTACAATTTGCTGGGAGATAGTAAAAAAGCAAGGAGTTGTTTTCTAGAATATAAAAAAATAGCTGAAAAGATGGTGGATGAATATCCTGATGATCCAAATTCATATATTTATTATGGAACATTGCTTACGCATCTTGGCGAAAAGGAGGCTGGTTGGGAGATTGGAAAAAAAGGAATAGAAATTGATTCAACTTCTCATTTTAGCTTTGCTCAGTTGCTTGCAGTTCAAAGCAGAAAAAATGAAGCCATTGACCAATTAGAAAAAGCTTTTGAGAATGGTTATCGCGATCTGGTGTGGGTAAAGCTCCATCCCGATTTGCAAGTACTTCAAAAAGAAGCCAGATTTCAGGAACTGATCGATAAATATTTCCTTAATAACCTAAGTACTCAGGTTATTAATAAGTAATAAACCAAAAAAAGGGCTCAAACTCAAAAGATTAAGCCCTAAATTTTTAGGTTATGCCCTAAAAAATTAACTATAACTTTTTAAGTACAATGTTTTTCCATTTTACTTTAATACCTCCACCACTGTGAATTTGCAGTGCTACGGAACCTTCTCCCTTGCCAATTTTTTCATCGGTGATGCTAATCATTTTTGTATCGTTGAGCCAGGTTGTTAATTGATCTCCTTTAACTTTAATTTTTAAATGATTCCATTCACCTTCTTTAAGTACTTTTTCTTTTTCAGGATCCGGTTTTATCAGCCAACCTCTTCCATAAGATTCGTAAACACCTCCGGTATGTTTCCCTTTTGGAGCAACCTCAACCTGCCAACCACTCACTTTAACTCCCTCAATAGTTGATCTGATAAATACACCACTATTGCCATCAGCTTCTTGTTTAAAATCTAAATTTAATTCAAAATTCTTATAATGTTCATCAGTAGCTAAATAACCATATTCTTTATCCGGACCACTTTCACATACGAGCAGATTATTTTCTACATACCATTTTTCAGTTCCATAGATCGTCCATCCATCGAGATTTTTTCCATTAAATAATTCTTTTTTCTGAGCCTTAATTTCAGGTATTGTCATCAATACTATTAACAAAGTTAATATTGTAATTTTTTTCATAAGTTAAAATTTATTTTTTGTGCAAATTAGTTAATTTGTATCTCTTAGATCTTTAATTCTTTTTTTAAAAAATTAAGCATCAGATATTTTAATGTAATTTATTTTTTCAAATTCAAGTTTATAATTGATTGATTTAATTTTCAGAAAGATCTTATTTCTTCTTTAAATTAAAAAAACGAATTTTTTCATTATTTTGAGTTGAAAGCACTAGTTTTCTTCCTTTATTATCTAATATTTTAGTTATATGATTCGATTGAAAAGGTACATAAAAACCAGACTTCTTGGTTGGGATAACCTCAAAACCGCTTTCATTTCCTTTTAAAAATATTCCTGTAAGCGCATCAAATCTACCATAATTTGATTCAGCAGAAAAATCATTACCAACCAACAGAGCATCCAATAGACCATCTTTATCAAAATCATCAATTAATATATCATTAATGGGTGATACCTGACATGACTTTGGTAAAGCTGCTAATTTAAATTTTCCATTACCTAAATTTTCAATATAACTACTAGAAAAAGTAGTAGCTTTAAGAGTTTCAGATTCCAGATCTTTAACTCCCAATAGTTTTTTAAAATTGATATGAGTATATTCCTCATAGGAAAAGAAATTAATTGGAGATTCGGGAAATTGGTTCTTTATATCATCGCGGGTATGTACAGGAAATAACACATTATTACCTTCCTCATCTTCAAAATATTGACCTAAAACAGGATCAACAATTCCGTTCTTATCAAAATCCCTGGCATAAACATATAAAGGAAAATTATTTTTAGGTTTTATAAAACCATTCAACCCTTGATTACCAGCGATAAAATCTATATCACCGTCTTTATCAAAATCTCCTGCCTTAATACAATTCCACCAACCCTCGGAGGTAATATTTTGATTATTTTCATCTAACCAGATTGTAGGCATTTTTGCGAGTTCTCCTTTATTGTTCTTAAATATTTTGATTTCCATAAATTCACCAACAACAATCAAATCTTCCCAATTATCATTATCTAAATCAATCCAAATAGCATCAGTAACCATACCAAGCATAGAAATATCAGAAGGAGTTTTCTTTGTAAAATGTCCGTTCTCATTAATAAGTATTAAACTTTCAGGAGTTTTAGGATAATTACCTGGTGTAATTCTTGCACCTATAAAAAGATCAATATCATTATCATGGTCAATATCAATTTGTTTGACACAAGCTGTACTTTGAAAGAATTCAGGCAAGATATCCTCGGCTTTAGAAAAAGAACCTTTACCATTATTGAGATAAATTCTATCCTGATAATAAGGTGAATTTTCATTAAATTCATTACCACCACTACTTACATAAAGGTCCAGATCAGAATCATTATCCACATCGAAAAAAACAGCATCGGTATCTTCAAATATAGAATCTAAAACTTGTTTTGGATAATAAACGCCAGTATCGTCTTGAAACCATATTTTTCCGGGTTTTTGAAAACTACCTCCTATAAAGATCTCATCTCCAGGATTACCATCAATGTTAGCGGTAGCAACACAAGGGCCTTTTTGTGAATATTGACGTATCAATAAAGGTTGTCTTGTATATTCATTATAGAAATTTTCCTGATGTGAAAAATTTAATATTTCTTCGTTTAAGCTGAATAATTTCTTTTCATCTAATTTGTTTTCAGTAGTATTACTGGCTGTTAAATAATCAATCTCTAATACCTGATCTGCTTTTATATTCTTCAGTTTTGAAACTTTACCTCCCGGCCATATTATTTTTAAAGAATCTATAGTATTTGTTTGTAATCCAAAATGAATGATTGGCTCCACGGAAGATATATACCCACGAATAACGGATTGGAATTGATGCTGTTCCTTTCCTCCATTCCAGATTGTTATTTTTGCACCTATTGCCTTTTGATTTTTTTCTTGTCCTTTTAGTCGGATTCGTAAATAATGATTTTTAAGCTTTTCAGTGGTTTTATTCTCAATCAGAAAAGCTTTGCTGTTGATGTTGTTTATTGCAATATCCAGATCTCCATCTAAATCAAAATCTGCATAGGCAACACCGTTAGATAAAGAAGGTTGATCCTCGATCCATTTTACAGAAACATCGTCAAATGTATATTCGTCTTTTTGTTCATAAATAGTGTTGGGTAAAACGATTGAAGGCAGATTACCTAAGAATTCTTTTAATTTTTCATTACTGGGTGTGAAATACTTGCTCTTTCCAGTTGAAAAATTTATAAAATCCAGATCTATAAGGTCTTTGATAAAACCATTACAAATATATATATCTTTATCGCCGTCATTGTCAAAATCAACCATTAATGGTCCCCAGCTCCAACCGGTATTAGAAACACCTAAAAGAAATGCCACTTCACTGCTTTTTATAGGATTTTCATCCAGCATTCCATTATTATATTGCAAAGTATTATGCATATATTGGCTGGTATAGTCACTATTTAGAGTGTTTAAATAGCCATTATAATTCATTGAAGCCATCATTCTTTTTTGACTTTTGTAATCTTTAGGAATCATATCCAATACCATGACATCAGGCAAACCGTCATTATTGATATCGGCAATATCCATTCCCATACCATTGATGGTCTGATGTTGTACATACTGCTTGTTTGATTCAATAAATTTAGGGTTTAAACTGTCTTTATGGGCATTATTAATGTATAGGTGATCTTCAGTAATAAAATCGTTAGATATATAAATATCAATAAGATTATCATTATTAAAATCTGTTATCCCTACACCCAATCCAAGTCCTTTATTTATAATATTGAGTTCTTCAGAAACATTTGTAAAAACGGGATGACCAACACCTTCTACAGTATCATTTCGCAGCAAAACATCAGCGAGGTATTCAGGCCAAAAATCCTTCATTACCGCCATATTTCTGTTAAAGAAAGCTCTGTTAGAATTGTGTACAATATAAACATCCAGATCACCATCATTATCATAATCAAAAAAGACAGATTGTTGAGAAAACAATCCATCAGCTAAGCCATAAGCTTCAGCACTTTCAGTAAATGTTGGTATTCCATTTTTATTCAAACCATTATTTACATAGAGTAAGTTTTTGCATTCACCATCACAATGAAATCCTCCTACATTTAAATATATATCATCAAGTCCATCTGAATTGATATCAACTATAGAAACACCTATAATCCAACCTTCCGGTATAAAATTTGACGTATCAGAAATATCTTCAAATTGTAAAGAGCCCTTGTTTAAATAAATTTTAGAAGACACCTGATTTCCGGAAAAAACTATATCGGGTAATCCATCATTATTAAAATCTCCTATACCTACTCCTCCTCCATTAAAACAATTAAGGCAATCAGCGGGATTTATACTGTCATTTTGAATTATTGTATTTGAAAAAGTAATATTAGATCTTGAGACATCTACATATTCAAAAAGGTCTTCCTTTTCACCTTTATTACAACTCGAAAGAAGTATAGTTATTAGAATTGGTAATATTAAATTTCTATACACTATGAATAAAATTTTGTTACTTAATTAATAATTTCTTGATATAAATTTGTGAATTTAGAAAAAATTTGGATGTAATCGTTATTATTCGTGAGACTCTAAAAAATTTATTCCCATTTTTTAGTTAGTCGAACCCGCCTCGGCGTGGCAGGCTAATCCCGCTACCTGTGCTGAACCTGCCTGCCGGCAGGCAGGCTTGTTTCAGTATCTAGCGGGATC
>JAOZVI010000037.1 GCA_029938265.1 Flavobacteriaceae bacterium
TTTGAATCATTTCCTCATCATTATCAGGATAATAACCCAAAACAGGTAAAAGTTGTGTGATGATTATTATTAGACCAATAGCTGTCATAAAACCAGAAATAACTGGATAGGGAATGTACTTAACGTATTTACCTACACCAGTAAACCCAAGTAAAATTTGAAACAAACCGGCTAATAAAAAAACTGAAAATATAATGGGTAAAGCAATACCGAGATTGCTGTCATTATTTTGGATAATTTCAGCGATCATTACCATACTAACAGCTGTTAAAGGTGCAGTTGGACCTGAAATTTGAGTGTTTGTTCCACCAAAAAGAGCGGCAAAAAAACCTAAGAAGATAGCACCATATAATCCGGCACTTGGGCCTAAACCCGAAGAAACACCAAAAGCTAATGCTAGGGGTAAGGCAACAATTCCAGCAGTAAGACCACCAAAAAGATCTCCTTTTATATTTGAGAAAATATTTTTCATAAAGAATAACTTATTATTAAAACTTTAATTATTTAATCGGGTAAACCGAAAGTATCAACCACGTAATCCAGATTCTTATCACCACAACCACTTAAATTTACTAAAATTGACTGTCTGGGAAATTTTTGAGCAATTTTTAATATAGGCTACGGCATAGGTACTTTCTAATGCAGGAATAATACCTTCTTGCCTGCTCAATTCAAAAAATGCATCAATAACTTCTAGATGAGGAGTGATGAATGCGCCTCCATGTTCATTAAAGAAGACATCGTTATTCGGGTATTTTTTAAAGTAATTTTCAGCCATTTTTCTATATTTAGAAATAATAATGCATATAAGAATCTTCGTAACTCAGTAATTATTGTGAAAATAAATAAATTATCAAACATATTATAGTTTAATAGAATTTATTTTTTGGTATTCATTATAAAAAATTAGAACATCAATAGAATATTGATTTTCAATCAAAAAAAATCGTCTTGACACCAACTTGGAGATTATGGTTTCAATAAATTTTTATAAATTTGAAGTCTAAACAAAACCAAGAAAAACCATAATGCTAATAATAGGAATTGCCGGAGGCACAGGAAGTGGTAAAACAACCGTTGTTAACCAAATAATTAATAATTTACCTTTAGAAGAAGTTACAGTAATTTCACAAGATTCATATTATAAAATGAATG
The DNA here is from genome assembly GCA_029938265.1 of Flavobacteriaceae bacterium. Taxonomy (GTDB): domain Bacteria; phylum Bacteroidota; class Bacteroidia; order Flavobacteriales; family Flavobacteriaceae; genus Namhaeicola. The sequence continues at coordinate 1,156 of JAOZVI010000037.1, forward strand.
TTGGACTTAGTTATGAAGAAAGATCTAAAATTAATTTTGACCATCCACGGGCAATTGATTTTGATTTGTTAATTGAACATTTAACTAGTTTGAGAAATAATAAAATAATTGAACAACCAATTTATTCATTCTCAACACATAACAGAACTAAAGATACTATAAAAACCCATCCGAGAAAAGTAATAATTGTTGAGGGAATTTTAATTTTTACGAATAAAATTTTACGTGACCTGATCGATATTAAATTCTATATCTATGCAGATTCTGATGAGAGATTGATAAGAAGATTACGAAGAGACATACAGGAGAGAGGCAGAGATCTAGACGAAGTTTTACTACGTTATCAAGATACTTTAAAACCTATGCATGAACAGTTTATTGAACCTACCAAGAGTTATGCAGATATTATTATCCCTCATGATAAATATAATACCGTTGCAATTGATATTGTTAGAACTGTTATAAATGAAAGATTGAAAGATGACCTTTAAACAAATAAAAGACAATAAAATTGTTAAAATTATTAGTAATAAATACTTTTTGGTTTTAGTGATCTTTGCTGTATGGATGCTTTTTTTTGATGAGAATTCTTTTTTAAATCACCGTGAATTAGATAAAGAAATTGATAAACTTGAAAATTCTAATGAATATTACCAAAAAGAGATCGAAGCTGACAATAAAATAATATCTAATTTAAAGAATCCTGATTCATTAGAAAAATTTGCCCGAGAAGAGTATAAAATGAAAAAGAAGAATGAAGAAATCTATATTATTGAATTTGATACTGTAAAAGAATAGATTATGTCTGATTTTTTATTTAATGAATTTCAATCAGTTAGTGCCAAACAATGGAAACAAAAGATTCAATTTGATTTAAAGGGGGCGGATTATAATAAAACACTTTTAACAAATACAAATGAAGGAATAACGATAAAACCATTTTATCACGGTGATGAGCTTAAGCAATTAGATATTCCTAAGGGCCAGGCTGGTTTTAAAATTTGTCAAGCAGTTTTTATAAATAATGAAAAAACCGCAAATTATTTAGCTCTTGATGCCTTGAAAAGAGGAGCGGATTCAATTAAATTTATAGCAAATAAACCTTTTGATTTCGAGTTATTATTTAAAGATCTAAGCTCAAAGAATCTGGCAATTCATTTTCGACTACAGTTTTTAGAAGAAACCTTTTTTGTAAAATTGATTGAATATATTAATAATAAGAATGTTTTTTTGAATATCGATCTGATAGGCAATTTAGTTAAAACCGGAAATTGGTTTTATAATAAGAATAAAGATTATCTTATTTTAAGATCACTATTAAAAAGATCTGATAAAAATATCAATTTTTTAGGTATTGATATTTCACAATATCAAAATGCAGGAGCAAATACAGTGCAACAAGTAGCTTATGCTTTGGCACATGCCAATGAATATTTGAATTTTATTGATGAAAATAATATTAGATCAATTAAAAAAATCAATTTTAATTTTGCCTTAGGGAGTAATTATTTCTTTGAAATAGCCAAACTAAGAGCATTTAGATATTTATGGAAATTAGTATTGCATAAATATAACTTTAATCTGGAAGCAAACATATTTGCTCAGCCTTCTTTGCGAAATAAGACACTTTATGATTATAATGTAAATATGCTGCGGACTACAACCGAGTGTATGAGCGCTATTTTAGGAGGTGCAAATACGATAAGTAATATAGCGTATGATTCAATTTTTCGTAAAAAGAATGAATTTGGAGAAAGAATTGCCCGAAATCAATTATTAATTTTAAAAGAAGAGAGCAAAATTAATAATACTGAATACGTTGATGGTTCTTATTATATTGAAGAATTAACTTATGAAATTGCAGAAAAAGCTTTGACAATTTTTAAGGATATTGAGAAAAAAGGGGGTTTTATTAAACAACTTTTTGAAGGAACTATTCAAAGAAAGATAACGGAAAATGCAATTAAAGAACAAAAACAATTTGATGAAGAAAATTTAGTTTTATTGGGAACGAATAAGCATCTTAATAAGGATGATAAAATGAAAGAAAAACTAGAATTGTACCCATTTATAAAGTCACAAAATCATAAGACTGAAATTGAGCCAATTATTGCAAAACGTTTGGCTGATAAATTAGAAAAAGAGCGGTTGACCTATGAGTAATTATGAAAAAGAGCTGATTTTAAACCTACCAATTTTTAAATATTGGCAGGCAATGTTTTTTTAAAATTGACATCTTTTATTTCTTTATTATTTTAAAAGTGCCTTGTTTACCATTTTCGTCTTCTATTCTAATAAAATATATTCCGTTAGAAAAATTTTCCAAACTAATATTCTTATTTTGGTTTTTGGCACTTAATTTCTGACCATAAATATTAAAAACTTCTACTTTATTAATATTTATAAAAGAAGGATTTAAAATATTAAGTATTCCAGAAGTAGGATTTGGATATAAACGTATGTTTTGTTTGATAAACGAATTATCAATTGCCAATAAGCTACTATATTTTTGTAATAAATAATCAATAAGCTCCTTTCTTTGGGTATTATCTTTAATTCCTTCAATGGCAAAACCCAGGTATTCTACACCCCCGGTTGCAGTTTTATAGCTAATTCCCGCTATTCCACTACTTTCAGTAACACCTTCATAAATAAATGTTTTTGCCGAACCATTTTTAGTTTTAATAAGATCAGGGTAAGTATTATCTAGTATTGATAAATCGCTACTCAAATTGTATATTTTGTTGTTATTATCTGCTACTTTAAAATTGTTTGGAGTTGGATTATCTGCAATATATTCAGCTTTTAAATAATTTTCATAAAAAGACTTATCAGTTGCATCACCTTTTTCAACCAGATCCCACCCAATTTCATTACCCGAAACGATAAAAACACCACCATTGTCAATAAATTCTTTTACTTTGGCTTGTTCAAATTTGTCAAAAGTATGGTCGTTTGTACTCTCATCCAATAACATCCAAATAACAAACTTAAAATTGTTTAGATTTACTTCTTCATTGATAACAGCATCATTGGTTGCTGATGAAAAAGTACGTCCCAACTGATTTAAAGGTTTATCATATTGGACAATAGCGTCATATTCTCGTCTTTCAACACCATCAATTATTAGAATATCAGAAACGGATTGACTCGGTATTGCAGCAAGGGGAGTTGATAGGTCGGAGGCTCCGTCATTATTGATAGCTTCAACTTTAAAATAGGTAACTTCACCTTGAATTAAATTATCAATAGTTATGGTTGTATTTGAAGATTCGGAAACTTTTTGATAAGTAATGTTATCAGTGCTCTTATGAATTCCATATTTTGTAGCATTGGTTACTGATTTAATTTTTATTTCAACACTTTTGTTACTTTTTCTAATTACACTAAATGAATTTGGTACTTTAGGAGCATTAGCACTCGATATATAACAAGGATAGTTAGCAACATCATTGCGAATGGTTTGAAGTTTGTTGTGAAGATTTGCACCAGGACAAGCTGTAGCACTACAACCTGAATCGGGATATTGATCATACCCATCTTTATGTCCCGAAATAGTTTCAATATTTCCGCCTAATGCAGCAACATAACCTGTTGCTTTTACATCTATTGCTTTGTCTGTTGCATCCCAGGCAATCAAATCTTTTAAAGATTGCATACCCAAAGCTGAAGGTTGAGTAGCATTTTCATAATTGCCAATAAAACATATGCCTGTTGAAATTGCATTCATACAAGGAGAATGTGCTCCTCTAACACGATTGCCTCTACCTTCATAAACAATACCGTTTGGATCGATCAACCAGTTATAACCAATATCATTCCAGCCACGATCGTTTACATGGTAATTCCAATAACTTCTCACTACGGCTGCATAATCTGAACTAACAGTATTGCCTGCTGAGTGATGAACAACAATGTGCGTTGGATTTATTATTGATGGACTTGTTTGTTTTGGACAATCGCCTGAAGGACACCAATCCGACCTTCCTTGAAAAGCAGGGTGGGCACAACCCGATGCTTTTTGCTTGTTTGCAGTATTATTTTTTGATATGTTTTTTGTGAATTCAGGGAAAAATAATCTAAAAATAATTTTAGAATTGGTTGGTGTAAGCATTTTAAATTGTATATCATCAAATGCTTGTTCAATGAAAGCCACACCCAGGGCAACCCTACCGATATCTTCTCCTTCATGAGGTTCCGGAAGGGTTTGCCATTCTCCCCAATTATTTTGTGTTTTTAATCTGTAAAGTATAGTATTGTTAAAAGACAGGTCTTTTGTATGCCCACTCAACATCACAAAAGGAGATGTATTTTTATAATCAATTTTTGTAACTTCACTTTTGGCATAATTTTCTGAAGAGAATTGTTGAATAATTTCAATATTTTTATCTTGAGTAAAAACTAAAAATGAATTTAATAAGAAGATAAAAAGTAATAAATAATTAAATGTATTGTTAAGGGTAGCTTTATGCATAAGCTTGCGTTTTTATGCGATAAAATTAAATATTTTATTTACAATTACAAAATTTAATATAAGTCAGAGTTTAACATATTATGGATATAAGTCAAATCTTAATATTTCTATACTTGAATTCAAGAATAAATAAAAAAATATTCGTGAAAATTAATATAATTCGTTGAATAAATTTAAGGATCTTATACAATTCACTAATCCTTAATAAATATATTTATAGAATTATTGAGACAATTCCTACATAAACAACTAAAAAGGCAATAATTAGAAATTTCCAAAAAGAATTGGCCTTTTTCATTTCCATAAAATTAAAAGCTACTAAAAAAAACTTTAATGCTGATAAGCCTAGAACTATAAAAACTAAATACTTAAAACTACCAAAATTTGTAGAAAAGAAGGCAGTTAATATTGTGAGTAATATAAGTAGAGCGAGTGTATAAATATCTTTTTTCTTCATTTTTATAGTATTAAATAGAGCGTAGGGAAAAGTAATAACCAAATTAAATCGCACATGTGCCAAAATGCAGCACTCGCCTCAACATCTTCCACCAAAGCAGTTGTTTTATTTATGCCTTTTTGCATAAATAACAGAATGACCAATCCAACTATTACATGGATAACATGAAATCCTGTTAGCAACCAGTAAAAGGTGAAAAAAGAATTATAACCAATAGTATGTCCGGTATTGATCTTTAGATAATATTCAATGCCTTTTAATATTAAAAATAAAACGCCACCAAGCATGGTCAGCTTTAAATAAAAAGATGCTTTTTGAGCATTTTTCTGTTTGAACTGATGAACAGTTGTTGCCATAAAAAATCCACTAGTCAATAAAAAAATTGTATTCATTGCACCAAAGGTTGCATTTAGTGCTAACCTTGATTGATGAAATGCTTCTGGATCTTCTTTGCTATTAATTACTAAAACTATAAGCGCAGCACCAAAGGTAATAAACTCAACAAGGATAAGTATCCATATCAATATTCCTCCGGGGGGATAGTAAATATTTTTATAATCTATTTTGGTAGTTTCCATTTTAATATTTTTGTATGCTTATCACTTTTAAAGAATCTATTTTACAGTACAAAGTTAAGTTGTAATTTTGGACAATTATGTAACTTGATTGACAAAATCATTTTCATTAATTTATTCTTTTATATTGTCTGCAATAAAAAATATTAATGTAAGTCCAAATGAAATGCCTGAAGCAATTAAAACATATTTCATATATGGCCATCCTACAAAATCACCAATAGCACCTATCATTGCTAATTGTAATCCAAATGCTAAAGCAATTTTAACTTTTTTACTCATAATTAATTATTTAAATAATTGAATAGAATTTATCTTTAAAGTTAATTTAAAACTTCATCAAATGATCTTTTTATAGTTTATGATTTGTGTTTGATCCTGTCATATAGTTTTGCTAAAGATTGTAATAACTCTATGGGTGTTGTAAGAATTTCATAATGATTTGAACCAAACATTTGTGGTAAATAATATTTAGCATTGGCTTCAATAGCCAAGGCATACGAATTAATATTTCGTTCATTTAACTCTCTTAATGCCTGTTTTACATCATTAATTCCATATTTTCCTTCATATTTATCATAATCATTTGGTTTTCCGTCAGAAATTAAAATGATCCATTTATTATCAGTATCTCTTTTGTCTAATAAAGCTCCTGAATGTCGTAATGCTGTTCCAATTCGGGTGTATCCTTCAGGTTCTACAGAACCGATCTTAAACTTAGCCTTATCCCAGTTTTCTTCAAATTCTTTCAAACTTATATAGGTAGCATAATTTCTGGTTTTTGAATAGAAACAGTCTATGGAAAAATCTACATTAAATTCATTTAAAATCTCACCAAATAAAATTGATACCTGTTTTTCTACATCAATTACGCGATTACCTCCTGCATATCCATCACTGGACAAACTGATATCTAATAACATTAAAATGGAAAGATCTTTTTCTTTTTTCCGTTTTGATAAATAGATATTCTCAGAAGGAGTGTGACCGGAATGAATATCGACGTAAAGGTCTGTAAGTCCATCAATATCAAACTCTTCACCTTGGGTTTGCCTTCTTTGTTGTTGGTATTTATTGTTAATATTCGTCAACATTTTCCGTAAACCCATTAAGGTTGATGCATTTTCAGTTAATGTTTTTTTATAGTAGGAAACATCGGTTTCAACAATATTTTTAGGGTAGAGTTTACAAAAATTTTCTTTGTATTCACGTTTAGAGTAATCCCATTCATCATAAGAAATATAATAATCTTTGGTGTTGATCTCTGCACTTTCAGAAATGGTAGTGTTTTCAATAAAATCTGTTTGATATACTGAATGTGTTGAGTCATCAACACGTACTGTATATTTCATATTTAATTCTTCCAAGGCTTTACTGTGTTCGTCTAATTCATCATCGCCATCAAAATCACGCCAACCGCCTTCCCATTCTTCGGCAGTATCGATCTTTTCAAAATCATGTGTCAATACATAATCTTCTTGTTGTTTTTGATCAATTTCAAGCGATACGATCTCTTCTACAGGATTTGCTTTTAAGATAGTTTTAATTTCATCTGAAATCGCCTTTTTAGCTTTTTCATTAAAATTTTTAAGTTTATTGTCGGAATCGGTTTCAGGATTATTTCGCATCCATTTTCCATAAAGGAAAGTATAATCTGCAGGTTTTTTTTCACTGGACATTGAATTATAATAATTCAATAAGTTTGTGTGAATTTCTTGTGAAATAGGAAATTCTTTAAAAAGTTCTGTTAATATTTCTTCGGATGATACTAATGCTTTCTTTTGCGATTCTTCTAAATTATGGTCAGTATTGTCATGCCAGTTAATATTTAAATTCTTTTGAACAGATAGGTATAATATTCGGAATAAATAAAAAGAAAGATTTTCTTCAAAAGTTGGCATTTCTGAGAATAGAGCAGGTAAAAAGAAGTTGTTATTTTTGTAACCACCTTCACGTTTGGCCGGATAAATATCAATAGGATTTCCCGTAATTGCTCTTGAAAATATACTTAGGCGTGGTTTTATATCAATAAGTTTGACAGTTTTAATGTGAGTTTCAAGCGTTTCTTTCTTGCGCTTTGTAAAAAAACCAGCTATTTTACCATATAAATATTCGTCGAGTGCCATTGAATGGTTTTTAGTTTTGGGTTTTTATTTTGTCAATTCCTTTATAGGGTTGATCGGTTAATAATATTATTTATTAAAGATCCTCAGATTGTTCAAAGAAACTAAATAAATTACTTCCGTATTTTTTTTTCTGTGTAAAACTAGGATTTTGAGATAAGTCGGTATTATTTGAATGTTCAACTATTAACATGCCCTTGGTATTTAACAATTTCTTTTCAAAAACCAAATCTACTATTCTCTGAAATTTTTCATCGGAAAAATCATAAGGTGGATCAGCAAAGATTACATCAAACTTTTGATTGGTTCGTTCTAAAAAGGTATAAACATTACTTTTAATAATAATAAGATTAGAATTGAGCTCCTTATTTATTTCATGAATAAATTTTATACAACCTTGATGTTTATCAACAGTTATGACCTTTTGTGTACCACGAGAAGCAAATTCAAAACTTATACTGCCAATTCCTGCAAATAGGTCTAAAACGGATATTTGGTTAAAATAATAATAATTATTCAAAATATTGAATAAAGCTTCTTTAGCCATATCTGTAGTAGGGCGAACCGGTAAATTATTTGGTGCATTAATGCGTTTGCTTTTATATTTTCCCGAAATAATGCGCATTAGTATTGGTGTAGTAAAGTAAAGTATTTACGTTGCATATCTTCTGTAAACTTTTTGTTTAATGCGTATTTATGTCTGTTTTCTAAAAAATTGATATTGCGGACATATTTATAGGTTATATCAAAAATTTCATCATCCTCAACAGTTTCTCCTAAAAAGATCAACTCAAAATAATTGGGGTTAAAGTTTAGTTGTTCAGCTGTAAACAAAATATAATAAATAAGATCTTCTTTACTTTTGTATGAGAACGAGTTATACAATTGAAAGCTATTATTTGCTATGGCGATTATTTCAAAATGTGTTTCATTAACCATAACAAACATATGAGGTCTTTCGCTAAATTTATAGATATCTAATAAATTTTTGATTAAGACCGTTGAAAAATGTTTGTATTCAAAACTACCAAATTTATCAATTAGAAAATTATTGATATTTACAAAAGGAATATAGACATTTACAAGCTCATGATTATTGATCATATCATAAACAATATAATCGTTTTTAAAGATCTTATGGCCAAATTTTAAGTAATCGGCCAGGTTTTGATCATTAAATAATGCCTTGGGAACAAATGATGATAAGTTGTTTATATGGGAAACATTAACTGAATCATATTTTTTTTGAAGTAAAGGTTCTTTTTCAAAGATACTCTTTACATTTTGCAAATGTTTTTGTGGTGTAGGTGAGTTATTTGAAAAAGGATAATGTACTAATGAAGGAATTTCATTGGTAATTTTGTTTATAGTACAAAAAGAAAATCCATCCAAACTGATTTGGATGGATAAATGATTATCGTCAGGATTTTTTAATTCTGATGAATTATTAGTTATCTGAAATTCCTTTTTTAACATCATATAATGGAGGCCAGTTACCATTTGAGTTTACTTCGTTTAATGAACCTACAGAAATATATTCTCCCGGTATGTTAATACCTCCCAATTGTTCTTTTTCAACATTTATCAAATCTTTATCCATTCCTTTTAAAACAATATCCTTTGCAACTCTGACTTCAAAAACAGATGTTTTTACACCTTGTACTTTTTCAATTACATCAGATTTTAATTCAAATTCAGCATCAGTACCCGGAACTTTAAACATATTTTTGTAATCTCTTCCTTCAAAAGACTTCTTAACAGGCTCAAAACCAACAGTATCAACAACTCTTTTTTCAACATCAACGGTAATTCTACCTCTTTTTTCAGTAACGACAATGTTTTTTACTTCGGTTATTGCAAACTGTGCTGTATCAATAAATGCAATCAGACCATTTTTATCACTTGTAAATGTTCTGTTCACTTCTCCATAAGCTATTTCAGCATCACGAATAATTTTTAAATTGTTAATAACTTTAGCGTATTTAACTTTTTTGTTTTTGTTAAAGTTTATTGGTTTCATAATTGAAGAGTAAACACTATACCCTAAATAACCAATAATTACCCATAAGACTATAGAAACCAATGGTTTTAATTTACTTGGAATAACATTTACAATTAAATAGGCTAATAAACCAACAGCAATAACTGCTACTATAATAATTAAAATTGAAGTCATTTTTTATTTATTTATTTTAAAATGGATAATCGCAAATCTACAAAATTTTTTTAATCACAAAAGAAATAATTCATGAATAAAGTTTGAATTTATAAACAAATATAAAAATAATATATAAACTAACTTTATTTATCTTTTTAAAGTTTAAAAAAAATGGCTCGTTAATAAAACTTTAAATTTTCTAAAGTACAAATTGAATATTTAAATTAAGTTTGTTCAAATAAAATATTTATAATAGAATGATAAAAGCAGCTTCTGTTTTTTATACCGAACTTTTAAAGAATTTCAGGCATAATCCTACAGCAATACAAAATGAACTTTTTATTAAGTTATCCGATTTCGTATTTGATGAAAATCAGAAAGGTTTATTTTTACTTAAAGGGTATGCCGGCACTGGAAAAACTACCATTATAAGTAGCTTAGTAAATAATTTATGGAAAGTTGGTATGAAATCTGTTTTATTGGCTCCTACCGGTAGAGCAGCAAAAGTAATGGCTAGTTATTCAAACAAACAAGCATTTACAATACATAAAAAAATATACTTTCCTAAAAAAGCAAGTGGAGGAGGTGTTAGTTTTACTTTACAAAAGAATAAACACACCAATACAATTTTTATTATTGATGAAGCATCAATGATTCCTGATACGAATGTTGATGGTAAACTATTTGAAAATAATTCTTTGTTGGATGATCTTATCAGCTATGTTTATTCAGGAAAGAATTGTAAAATGATCTTAATTGGTGACACAGCCCAACTACCTCCGGTAAGATTAGAATTGAGTCCGGCTCTGGATAGAAAAGTTTTAGATTATAATTATCAAAAAGATGTTTATGAAATTGAATTAGATGAAGTAATGCGGCAGCATCATGATTCTGGAATCTTGGCAAATGCAACTAATTTGCGAGAAATTATTCAAAATAATTATTTTGAACCCTTTAAGTTTCATCTTGATTATCAAGATATTATTCGATTAACTGATGGTGATGAAATATTAGATGCATTTTATACTGCATATGACCAAAACAGTATTGAAGATACAACTTTAATTGTAAGATCAAATAAAAGAGCAAATTTATACAATCAACAAATTAGAAATAGAATTTTAGATCGTGATAATGAAATAACAACCGGAGATTTTATAATGATCGTTAAAAATAATTATTATTGGTTAAGGGATTCAAAAGATGTTGGATTTATCGCTAATGGTGATATATGTGAAATTTTAGAAATATATAAATTTATTGACCTTTACGGTTTCCATTTTGTTGAAGTGAAACTTAGAATGGTTGATTACCCTGATCAAAATCCTTTTGATACCGTTTTGTTATTAGATACATTACACAGCGAATCTCCGTCGCTTACATTTGAAGAATCAAATAAATTGTATCAGGAAATTGCCAAAGATTATAGTGATCTAAGATCAAAATACAAAATAATGCTCGCTGTTAAAAACAATAAATTTTTTAATTCTCTACAGGTAAAATTCTCATATGCAATGACTTGTCATAAATCTCAAGGAGGACAATGGAAAAATGTATTTATTGAACAACCTTATTTACCTGATGGTCAGGATATTTCTTATCTTCGTTGGTTGTATACAGCTATTACACGGGCTCAAAAAAAATTATATTTAATTGGTTTTAAAGATGAATATTTTGAAGAATAGGTTACTTATAAATTTAATATTATCTGTCATTAGTTTAGTGATTCTCAATTCATGTGCTTCACAAAAAATTGAAAAAGATCTAAAGAAACAAAACAAAACCAATAATTATTTTAGGGGTCTGGTAGTTTATAACATAAAAAAAGGAAAAGAAATTATTAATTATAATGGTGATAAGTACTTTACGCCCGCCTCCAATACCAAACTTTTTACTTTTTACACTTCTTATAAAACCTTTAAAGATTCGGTAATTGGTTTACAATACTTTAAAAATTCTGACTCATTAATAATAAAAGGTACTGCAGATCCATCATTTTTGTATGATTTTGATGATAGTAAAATTGTTGATTTTTTAAAGAGTACGGATCAGAATATTTATTTAGTAGATGAAAATATTAAAGAACCGGTTTATGGACCGGGTTGGGCATGGGATGATTACACCTATTATTATATGCCTGAGAAAAGCCAGTTTCCCATTTATGGGAATATTATTGAACTGACTAAAAGTTCTGATAGTATTACGGTTTTACCGGATTTTTTTAAAAAATATATTGAAATTAATGATGATAAAGATATTAGAAGAGATTACGATTATAATCAATTTTATGTAAGATCTCCGGATGGTTTTAAAGAGAGGCAAATACCTTTTAAGACCTCTAATCAATTGGTTGCAGATTTATTAGGAAAAGAAATTGGAAAGAAAATTGTTGTAATAAATCCTAAAAAAGACATCTTATTCAAACCTTTTTACAGCGTTTCCTATGATTCTTTATACAAACAAATGTTGGTCGAAAGTGATAATTTTATAGCAGAACAATTAATGCTACAAGTTGGAAATGAAGTTGATAGTGTCTATAGTGTTAAAAGTGCAATTGATTATTCATTAGAGAATTATTTACAGGACATACCTCAAAAACCACGCTGGGTTGATGGTTCAGGATTATCGAGATACAATTTATTTACACCAGAAAGTTTGGTTTATCTTCTTAAAAAAATGTATCGTGAAATTCCTCATGAAAAGTTGTTATCCTATTTTCCGATAGGAGGTGAAACAGGTACTTTAAAAAAATATTACAATAATGAAAAACCTTATATCTATGCCAAGTCAGGAACATTATCAAACAATTATAATCTGAGTGGTTATTTGATCACAAAAAAAGGTACTGTTTTAATTTTTAGTTATATGAATAATCATTATCAGGGTAGTTCTACCGAAAGGAAAAAAGAGATGGAGAGCGTATTTATAAAATTATACAATAATTTTTAACTCAGCTGGGTTAGCGTTGGTTATCATGTAAATTATATTCGGCTAGTAATCTTTCCCATTCCGGACTTTCCAGAACTTTTAATACTCTGGTTGATATTGATTCTTTTCTATTTTTATCTAGATGTTCACCAAATCCTAAGGCATACATTGAAAGGTTATACTTTATATTTAACATTTCAAATTCATTATTTTCATCATTTTTAATAACATAACGTAAAAGTGGTTCATCGTAGGCAACTATTTCAATCTCTTTATTTCTTAAACCATCTAATAATTCGTTAAAAGTATGATAGGATTTAGTATTAAAGAAAAAATTATCAGATAACCATCTTTCAGTAGCAGAATTATTTACAGTTCCAATTTTGATCTTTTTATAGTCAACGATAAGCTCGGATGAATTCTCCATTTTTTTAATGGTTAATGATGATGTTATACCTGCTGTAATACTGGATATTAGTATGATAGCAGCAAACATCCAAATTACTCCAACAATTCTTCCACCAAGTGTTTTAGGAGATTTATCACCATAACCAACAGTTGTCATGGTCACAGCTGACCACCAGATACCATTTAAAATTCCTTTAATTCCAAGTCCAAATTCTTCTTTATTTTCTTTTCTTTCAAAGATCCATACCAAAAATCCAAAAACGCTTATCAACAATAAAAGGTATCCAATAATTTTTAAAAATTTAAAACTAAAAAGATTTGATACAACATCCAGAAGTTTATTGGTGTTAACTGATCTATTGATCAAGCCACCTGAATTAGAAATAAAATAAGGTACAGAAAAATCAATGTCATCATTTCTTTCACTTGTGATGGTCAAAGGAGAAAGGGCAATATCAATACTACCATCTTCTAATCCTAATAATAGACTATCTAAAGGGACTTGTTTATATTGATAAAAAGTATTTTTTTCATCTTTAATAACTTTTTTCCAAAGCAAATAACTCAACCCACTTAGTTTTCCATTTTCAATAAAAGTAAAAGGTGCATTAATATTATAAGCAACAACTAAAGTATCTTTTACAATAACATTGTCAGATTTTTGTGCATTAAATTTTAATATGCTTAATAATAGAAAAAGAGCTAAAAATATATAATTATTTTTCAAAGCGAGGTGATTTTTATTTTGAAGATAAATTTAAAAAATTTATTTGTCAATACTATTATTAATATATTTAATTATTAAGTTTAGATTTTCTTTATAATCAAACCATTTTATTTCCTGATCTTTTTTAAACCATGTATTTTGCCTTTTTGCAAAACGACGGGTATTTTTTTTGATTTCTTGAATAGAGAAATCCAAAGTAAATTCTTTGTCAAAAAATTTAAATAATTCTTTATAACCTACGGTTTGTAAAGCATTTAAATCTTTGTTAGAATATAATTTTTCAGTCTCTTTTAAAAGGCCATGATCCATCATCATATCTACGCGCTGGTTAATGCGATTGTATATAATTTCTCTGGGAGCAGTAATACCAATTTTAATTGGAATGAAGTTTCTTTTATTTTTTTTCTGGCTTAAAAATGAAGCATAGGGTTTGCCGGTACCCAAACTAATTTCTAATGCTCTTATCAATCTTTGATGATTATCGATATCAATTTTTTGATAGGTTTCAGGATCTAATTTGAGCAACCTATTTTGTAAAAATTCAATTCCTTTTTCTTTAAGATCGGTTTTTAATTGCACTCTTATTAGAGGGTCAATATCCGGAAAATCATCCAAACCATTTAGAACGGCATTTACATATAGACCGCTACCGCCAACCATGATGACAATGTTGTGTTCTTTGTAAAGTTCTTCTAATTTTTTTAAAGCATCCCTTTCAAAATCACCTACACTATAATCCTCAAAAATAGAGCGATCTTGAATAAAATGGTGATTTACTTGTTTTAATTCCTCTTTACTTGGCACAGCCGTACCAATATACATTTCTTTATAAAACTGACGAGAATCACTCGATATAATTTCTGTATTAAAATGTTTTGCCAATGCAATACTCAACGCAGTTTTACCTATGGCTGTAGCACCAACAATTGATATGAGAAAATTTTGGTTCATCAATGCAAAAATATAAAAGATTGAAGGTTTAATATCGATAAATTTAGATTTAAAATGATTATATTCTCACTAAGCATTTAGTAGGTATTAACAATGTAATAATTAAGACTTTAAAATGTTTTATTTTAATTATATTCGCCGATTCCTATAAACTGGATATTAAAAATTTCATTAAATAATGAAAAATATATACTTTCTTTTAATTTTTGCTTTAAGTCTAAGTTTTGTAAATGCTCAAAGCATTGAGATTACAGGTAATAGTATTATAATACCAGGAGATGGCAGTAATGTACCACAAATTAGTGATGATACTTATTATGGCACTGTTGCTAATGGTGGTAATTTAGCTCATACTTTTTCTATAAAAAATACAACTGGAACAAGAATAAAAATCCCAACAATTATTTCGTCTGAAAATTCAATTTTTGAAATTACTTCACAACCTGGTAATGGTTCAATTGCAAATGGTGCAACTGTTACTTTTGTGGTAACTTTTAAACCAATATCAAATAGTAGAAGTGAGGCACTAATTACAATTACAAAAACTAATAATAGTGGTAAAAATCCGGTTGATTATACATTTAATGTAGCCGGTAACAGAAATGCTGTTTTTGGAAATGTTATGATTAGCCAATATTATAACAATGGGACAGAAGAAATTATTGAAATAAAAAATCTTACCTTATTTGATATACAGTCAGGGGTTATTTCATATAAGATTGGAGGTGGAAGCCCAATAGCAGTAGGAATTATTCAGGTAGGTACGCCGATTAGTATAAATATTGTTGATGGAAACAATCATATTATTGAATTGATTGATACAAATTTAGGAGATATACTTGATGTAATTGGAGATTCTTCTGATTGGGGGTCTGATATTTCGTTTTCAAAAGGGACATGTGCAACAGAAGAGCCACATACTACCTATGATATTAATGATTGGATTGAATTGTCTATTGATGAAGTTGATAATGCAAGACGAGAACAAAATATAAGTTTAGGAACTTATTATTTAGGTCCTCGTATTTTTGATCCAATAGTATATACAAGTACAGGTGATTGGTCTGAAGGTGATTTTGATAGAACAAGGTCTGTTGTAATTAATGGTGATATTCCATCGCAAGATTATGCATCTTTATTTGAAGTATGTGATTTAACGATCAATTCTACTTTCACTTTTAATTATATAGATCCAGATAGTCCTGCGACAATTGCGATATATGGTGATTTAAACATAGATGGTACTTTTATTGTTGGTGATACCGAATCACTGGTAATGAAAGATGGTATAGTTAATTATAATGGTACGTTTACTAAAATTGAAAATTCAGTAGAAAAACAAACTGTGAATGATGCAACCTATTGGTCTTCACCGGTAGAAGGAGCCGTACTAACAACTGTATTTCCTGATACAGATACAAATAGAATGTTTTTGTTAGATCCTACGCACACAAATCCACTTTATGAAACAAATTATCCCAAATATGAACATTGGTTCAATCATTCAGGTGCTATGATAACCGGTCAGGGTTATTCAGTAGAAGGAGATATTGGTACATATCCAGATACACAAATAATTAACTTTACTGGTAAACCTCATAATGGTTTTTATAATGTAGATGTTTTCACAGGAATTTCATCAACAGTTCCAAATCAAACTAATATGAATTATAATCTAATAGGTAATCCGTACCCTTGTGCAATAGATCCGGATTTATTTATTAGTAATAATGGAGGAGGTAGTTTTACCGGTACCATTTATGTATGGAGTCAACGATCGGGAAATATAGTTGGAGGTGAATATCAAGATCCGGGTTATTATCATTATAATTTAACAGGTGGTGTAGGTGAGTCAACAGAAATTCCAGATGGCACTAATTATAAAATTGCTTCAGGTCAGGGTTTTATGATTGATGTTGAAAATACTTCAACTATTATTTTTAGTAATGAAATGAGGGTTATTGGAGATAATACTATGTTTTATAAGTCAGAAAACTCAAAAAAATCTTCTAATTCTAAAGATGACAGAGATAGGATATGGTTAAGACTAACTAATTCTGAAAATAAAGTTAGAGAACAGTTAATCGGGTTTGTTGATAAAGCAACAGATGGTGTAGATTATGGGTATGATGGAAAATCAGTCAATGGAAAAGATTTTAATTTCTATTCATCAATTGATAATAGCAAATATGCTATTCAAGGTTTAGGTGCATTTACTGATGATAAAACTGTTGCCTTAGGTTTTGATAGTGATAAAGCAGGAGATTTTACAATTAGTATATCAAAAATGGAAGGTGTTTTAAAAGGCCAGAAAATTTACTTATTAGATAATACATTAAATATTACCCATGATCTAAAAAATGGAGATTATAAATTTACACAAACTGAAACAGGTGAATTTATGAACCGTTTTACTTTACAATTTGCAGCAGCTGCATTGGGTGTTGATGATATTTTAAATCAAGAAAATAGCTTTATCATTACTAATAATGATGATTAT
>JAOZVI010000038.1 GCA_029938265.1 Flavobacteriaceae bacterium
AATAGAAAAAAAAGAAATAACACGAAAAGAAACGATTTTAATTTCAAGGTATTTCTGACCAGTCACTAAATAGTGTAAAAATATTTATTTAGTTAAAATTCGGCATTTTGAGGTGTTCTGGGGTAAGGAATTACATCTCGAATATTACCCATGCCGGTTGCAAATTGAACCAATCTTTCAAACCCTAGTCCGAAACCAGCGTGAATGGCACTACCATATTTACGTGTATCTAAGTACCACCACAATTCTTTCTCATCTATATTTAAAGCTTTTATTTTTTCTTTTAAAACATTTAAACGCTCTTCACGTTGACTTCCTCCTACAATTTCACCAATTCCTGGAAATAAGACGTCCATTGCTCTCACTGTTTTCTCATCTTCATTTAAACGCATATAAAATGCTTTGATATTAGCAGGATAATCAAATAGTATTACAGGACATTTAAAGTGTTTTTCGACTAAGTAGCGTTCGTGTTCACTTTGAAGATCAGCTCCCCATTCATTGATAATGTATTGAAATTTTTTCTTTTTATTAGGTTTGCTATTTCTTAAAATATCAATTGCTTCGGTATAAGTTACACGTTTAAAATTATTATCAATAACAAATTGTAATTTTTCTAAAAGAGACATATCACTTCTTTGGATTGCAGGCTTACTTCTCTCTTCTTGTAAAAAGCGTTGATTTAAAAATTGCAGATCGTCCTCACAATTAGTTAAAATATATTTTAAAATATATTTAATAAAATCTTCTGCTAAATCCATGTTGGCATCAAGGTCATTAAAAGCAACTTCAGGCTCAATCATCCAAAACTCGGATAAATGTCGTGAAGTGTTTGAATTCTCAGCTCTAAAAGTTGGTCCAAAAGTATAAACCTTTCCCAAAGCCATAGCATAAGTTTCTGCCTCTAACTGGCCGGAAACAGTTAGGCTGGTTTCTTTTCCAAAAAAATCTTTCGAGTAATCGATCTTTCCTTCATCTGTTTTTGGCGTATTATTTATGTCAAGTGTAGTTACTTTAAACATTTCACCCGCACCTTCTGCATCACTTCCGGTGATGATAGGTGTATGAACATAATAAAAACCATTTTGCATAAAATATTGATGGATTGCAAATGAAAGGGAAGATCGTATCCTCATGACAGCACTAAATGTATTGGTTCTCACCCTTAAATGTGCATTTTCACGTAAAAATTCTAGACTGTGTTTTTTGGGCTGAATGGGATATTCATCTGGATTTGAATCTCCCAATATCTCAATATTTTTTATTTGTATCTCTACTTTTTGACCTTTACCCTGACTTTCAACCAGGGTTCCGGAGATTGATAAAGCAGCACCCGTTGTGATACGTTTTAATAAGGTTTCATCAAAGTTTTCAAAATTGATTACACATTGAATATTTTTCATGGTAGAACCATCGTTTAAGGCAATAAAACGATTGCTTCTAAATGTTCTAACCCAACCTTTTATAGTAACTTCTTGTAAATATTTTTCTGATTCTAATAGTTCAGAAATACTGTGTCTTTTCATTTTCCAATTCTTAAATTATCAATAATAATCAAATGATAATCAAATGATTTTCTAATTGTTACAAAGATAAACTTTGTAGGCAAAAATTAAAATGTGAATGTAGTTTTTATTCTTTAATTATATTGATCAGGTATTCGCCATAACCACTTTTTAGTAGTGGTTGAGCTACTTTTTTGAGTTGATTCGCATTTATAAAACCTTTTCGAAAGGCAATTTCTTCAATACAGCCAATCTTTAAACCCTGACGTTCTTCAATAACCTGAACAAATTGTTGTGCTTGAATCAATGAATTAAAAGTTCCGGTATCTAACCAGGCGGTACCCCTGCCAAAAACACCAACTCGTAACTTACCTTGTTGTAAATATACGTTGTTAACATCTGTAATTTCATATTCACCGCGTGCAGAAGGTTTTATATTTTTAGCAATTTCTACAACACTATTATCATAAAAATACAAACCCGGAACGGCATAATTTGATCTTGGATGAGTTGGCTTTTCTTCTATGGAAATTGCCTGATAATTTTGATCAAATTCTACAACACCATAGCGTTCAGGATCACTTACATGATAAGCAAAAACAACACCACCTTCAGGTTTATAAGCTTTTGATAATCTTTTTTCTAAATCAGCTCCATAAAAAATATTATCTCCTAATATTAATGCAACACTATCATCACCAATAAAGTCTTCACCAATAACAAAAGCCTGAGCTAACCCGTTGGGTATTTCTTGAACAGCGTATTGAAAATTACATCCTAAATTCTTTCCATCACCCAATAATCGTTCAAAAAGGGGTAAGTCGTAAGGTGTTGATATAATCAAAATATCTTTTATACCGGCAAGCATGAGAACAGACAATGGATAATAGATCATTGGTTTATCATAAATTGGCATTAATTGTTTACTTACTGCTAAAGTTAGGGGGTGTAATCTTGTTCCACTTCCACCTGCAAGTATGATTCCTTTCATTGATTTTTATTTAGATTTCTTCTTCCTCTTTAGGGATTATTGTTATTGTAGGTTCTTTAAATGTTTTCTTGTTTGCTATTGTTGACTCTAGTGATAATAACAGTGATGGCAATAATAATAAATTTGAAACCATGGCAAATAATAAAGTTACAGATACTAGTCCGCCTAATGCTTTAGTACCTCCAAAACTCGAAACTGTAAAAACCAAAAAACCAAAGAATAATACAACAGAAGTATAGAACATACTTGTGCCAGTTTCACGCAATGCAGCATAGACCGATTTTTGAACTTTCCATTTTCGGGTGATTAATTCTTGTCGGTATTTAGCTAAAAAATGGATGGTATCATCAACCGAAATTCCAAAAGCAATACTAAATACTAAAATTGTTGAAGGTTTTATCGGTACTCCTAAATAACCCATTAAACCAGCAGTTATTAAAAGAGGTAAAATATTGGGTATAAGTGATATAATTATCATTTTAAAAGATCGGAACATCCAAGCCATAAATAAGGATATTAGAAAGATTGCTAATGATAATGAAATAACTAAATTTTTAACTAAATAATTAGTACCCTTAATAAATAGCAATGCTTTTCCGGTTAAGGAGACATCGTATTTTTTATCAGGAAAAACTTTGTTAATCTTATCCATCAATCGTTCTTCTATTTGCTCCATTTTGTCAGTACCAACATCTCTCATAAAAGTTGTAATTCGCGCAAATCGTCCTGTAGAATCGACGAAACTTTTAAGCATATCACTATTTGTATCTGAGTTTTTTGTATAGGATAATATGAAGTTTTTTTCTTGTTGTGTGGGTAATTGATAATATTTTGGATTGCCGTTATAAAATGCCTGTTTAGAATATTTTACCAAGTCTAGAACAGAAACCGATTTTGAAAGTTCAGGTATTTCATCGATTTCTTCATCAAGTTTATTCATACGTTTTAAGGTAGATAAATTCAGTACACCTTTTTTTTGTTTTGTATCGATTAAGATCTCTAAAGGCATAATTCCACCAAATTCATCTTCAAAAAATAAGATATCTTTATAAAAGGTCTTTCCCTTTGGCATATCTTCGATCAAGCTTCCCGAAACACGAATCATATTCATTCCAATTAAGCTGAATATGATAATGATGACAGTAAAAATATATATGGCAATTCGGTGATGCCTAACCATTTTTTCCATCCAGTTTACTATGGCATCCATCCACTTTCGTTCTAAATGTTCTAAGTGCCTTTCTTTTGGTTTCTGCATAAAACTATAAAAGATAGGAATGAGCAATAAAGAAAGGAAAAATATCGCCATGATATTTATTGATGCTATGATACCAAATTCTCTTAATAATTGGCTATTAGTAAAAATGAATGTAGCAAAACCGGAAGCCGTTGTAATGTTTGTCATTAGTGTAGCATTACCAACTTTAGAGATTACTCTTTGTAAAGACTTTGCCTGATTACCATGCTTCTTAACTTCATTTTGGTATTTATTGATAAGAAATATAGCATTTGGTACACCTATTACTATTATTAAAGGTGGAATCAATGCCATTAGTACAGAAATTTCATATTGAAACAGACCAATGAAACCAACTGCCCAAACAACACCAATACTTACGACCAACAGCGTAATAAAAGTGGCTCTATATGAACGGAAAAAAATATAAAAAATGAGTGCGGTTACCAATAAAGCCAAACCAACAAAAAGACCAATTTCATCTTTAATATTTTGGGCATTCATGGTTCGGATGTATGGCATTCCCGAAACTCGAACATTTAATCCGGTTTCTTTTTCAAAATTTTTAATTGTAGGGTTTAATACATCAAATATGAATTGTTCACGAATTATTGTATTAACAATTTTTTGATTAAGATAGATAACTGATCTAATTGTGCCTGTTTTTTTATTGTATAAAAAATTGTCAAAAAAGGGTAAATTATCAAATAATTCTTGTCTAATGTCTTCAACATCTTCGTTTGATTCAGGTTTTTTATCGTAGAGTGGTTCAACTATAAATCGTTGATTCTTTTTATCTTTTTTAAGTTTTCTAATATCACCTATTGATACCGAGAAATCAATTTCGGGAAAACTATCTAATTTATGGGAGAGATCTATCCATTGATTAAAATTATCAACAGAAAAAAGCGCAGAATCTTTAACGGCTAAAATTATTAAGTTGCCTTCATCACCAAAGATCTTTGTAAAATCTTCATATTTGATATTTTCTTCATGGTCTTTGGGTAATAAGTTGGGTTCACTATGTGAAAATTTAATGTATTTAATGTTAGAAGCCATAAAAATAGTTATGACTGTTAGAACCAACAGAATTAATATTCGTCGTTTTAATATAAATCTAGCTACCCGAGCCCAAAAATTCATTAGCACTTATGTATTTTGATTCTTGTTTATTAACAAGAATATTGGATGTGTTTAATTTTTTTAAAAAAGGTGTAACAATTAGAAAAATAATATTGAAATTAAACTTTCATTATTTCTTTTTCCTTAATTGCATAATGATCATCAATGATCTTAATAAATTTATCTGTTAATTCTTGGATGTCAATTTCTGAATTTTCAAGTAAATCTTCAGATATATCAATTTTTTTTAATTCAGTATTAGCTTCTTTTCTATCATTTCTGATGCTTACTTTAGCATATTCAGCTTGGTTCTTTGCTTGTTTAGACAAATCTCTACGACGCTCTTCAGTTAAAATTGGGACATTTATGATAACACTTTCGCCATTATTCATCGGGTTAAAACCCAAATTTGCATTTCTGATACCTTTTTCAATTTCATTGATCAATGATTTCTCCCATGGTTGTACTGTTAATGTATGAGCATCTAATGTATTTATATTAGCAACCTGACTTAAAGGTGTGCTAGCACCATAATAGTCAACTGTAACACTTTTTAGCATTATGGGTGAAGCTTTCCCTGCTCTAATATTTGATAATTCATGTTCAAGATGGGTTACTGCACTTTGCATTTGTTCTTTAGTACTGTCTAAAATAAATTGAAGTTCTTCATTCATGATTAACTATTTTAAAAAATTCTATTCAATTATTTACAAATCAACTTTTGTACCTATATTTTCTCCTGAAATAACTTTATTTAAATTATCTTCTTTATTCATATCAAATACAATGATAGGTAGTTTATTTTCTTCACTTAAAGTTATGGCTGTCATATCCATAACTTTTAAACCTTTACGCAACATCTCTTTAAAAGATATTTCATCATACTTCATGGCATCAGGATTTTTTTCAGGATCAGAAGTATATACACCATTAACTCTGGTGCCTTTTAAAATAACATCGGCATTTATTTCAATAGCTCTTAGAACTGCTGCAGTATCTGTTGTAAAATAAGGGTTTCCGGTACCTCCGCCAAAAATTACTACTCTACCTTTTTCCAGATGTCTTACAGCACGTCGTTTAATAAAAGGTTCGGCAATTTGCTTCATTTCAATTGAAGTGAGTAGTCTGGTTTGTAATTTGGCTTCTTCTAAGGCACTTTGTAAAGCTAAACCATTAATTATTGTAGCCAGCATTCCCATATAATCACCCTGAACTCTATCCATACCGTTACTAACTCCAGTCAATCCTCTAAAGATATTTCCGCCACCAATTACAATAGCCACTTCAACTCCTTTGTCAACAATCTTTTTAATTTCCTGAGCGTAATCAGAAAGGCGTTTTGGATCAATCCCGTATTGTTGATCGCCCATCAATGCCTCACCACTAAGTTTTAACAGAACTCTTTTATATTTCATTTGTATTTATATAGAATTATAAGTTTTACAAATATAACAAATTTTACTTTTAGGTTTTCAGAATTTGAATGATGTATAAAAAAAATCCCGATATTTTTTAATATCGGGATTTTAATAATAATTTTGAATAAAAAAGACTATCCTAAAGCAACTCGTTTAAAGTTAACAACTTCAACATCACCAAAAGAATTTACATAATCTGAAACTGATTTTTTAGCATCTTTTATAAATTCTTGATCTAACAAACATTGTTCATTATCTAGGGTAGTATTATCAGAAATAAATCTTTCTAATTTACCAGGAAGAATTCTATCCCAAATTTGTTCGGGTTTACCTTCAGCTTTTAATTCTGCTTTCGCAGCTTCTTTAGCTTCAGCAAGGACTTCATCAGTTAATTGAGCCATAGAAATATATTTAGGCACATTTTTAAGTGTTTTTCCTAATCTGCCCAGTTCAATATTTTCTTTCTTGATTATTGCAATTCTGGCTTCTGTTTCAGCTTCAATAAATTCAGAATCAAAATCTTTATATGATAAAGTTGTAGCACCCATTGATGCAACTTGCATTGCTAGATCTTTAGCAAGAACGTCAGCATTATCAACTACAGCTGATAATCCAACAATAGCTGCAATTTTATTTCCATGAATATATGAACCAACAAAAGGAGCTTCAATTCTTTCAAAACCAGTTATTTCAAGTTTTTCACCAATAACTCCAGTTTGCTCTATAATTTTATCGGCAACAGTCATTCCATCAAAATCTGCATTTAAGAATGATTCTTTGTCTTTATAATTTACAGCAGTTTCAGCAAGTTTGTTTGCTAATGCTACAAAGTTGTCATTTTTTCCAACAAAATCAGTTTCACAACCTAGAACTATTACAGACCCAACGGTATTAGAATTATTTACTTTTGCTATTGCAGCACCTTCACTAGAAGCCCTATCGGCTCTTTTAGCAGCTACTTTTTGACCTTTTTTCCGTAAAATTTTAATAGCGTTATCAACATCACCTTCTGCTTCAACCAATGCATTTTTACAATCCATCATGCCAGCACCGGTCATTTTTCTAAGTTTATTTACTTCTGCGGCGGTTATTTTTGCCATAATATATAAGTTATTATTAAAATGTTATTTTTTTTCTTCTTTAGTTGCTACAGCTTCAGTTTTTTCAACATCATCCTTTTTAACATCAACTTTTTCAACTTTTGGTTTTTCAACTTTTGGTTTTGCTTCAGTTTTAGCTGCTTCTTTATTTGATTTTCGATCTTCTAAACCTTCAGTTACAGCATTGGTTAAATAAGATAAGATCTTTTCAATAGATTTTGAAGCATCATCATTTGAAGGAATTACATAATCAATAGCTCTTGGATCAGAATTGGTATCAACCATCGCAAAAATTGGAATATTTAATTTTTGAGCTTCAGCAACAGCAATATGCTCACGTTTGATATCAATAATCATTAATGCTCCCGGAAGGCGGGTCATATCAGTAATAGAACCTAAATTCTTTTCTAATTTCGCTCTTTGTCGATTGATCTGTAATTTTTCTCTTTTTGAAAGTGCATCAAAAGATCCATCTTTTTTCATCCTGTCAATTAGCCCCATTTTTTTTACAGCTTTACGGATGGTTACAAAATTTGTTAGCATTCCGCCTGGCCATCTTTCTGTAATATAAGGCATATTTACACTTTGTGCTTTATCAGCAACTATATCTTTTGCTTGTTTCTTTGTAGCTACAAATAATATTTTTCTTCCTGAAGCAGCAATTTTTTGTAAAGCTTTTGAGGCTTCATCAATTTTAGCAACAGTTTTGTAAAGATCAATAATGTGAATTCCTTTACGTTCTGTATAAATGAAAGGAGCCATGTTTGGATCCCATTTTCTTGTCAAATGTCCAAAATGAACACCAGATTCGATCAATTCTTTTATTTCAATATTTGTCATAATTTTTTTGTTTACGTTCCGTTTTAGTAGCAATAAATAAGTAGCGATTTTTCCGATCTTAAATATTTGGATGCTAGACTTTTACAACAACTTTTTATTAATATTTTAATGTTTTTTGAATATTCCAGAAAAAATACAGATCCTGAAATAAATTCAGGATGAGTATTAACGTTTAGAGAATTGGAATTTCTTACGAGCTTTTTTCTGACCGAATTTTTTACGTTCAACCATTCTTGGATCTCTTGTAAGTAATCCGTCTGATTTTAGAATACTTCTATTTTCTTCATCTAATTCAACCATAGCCCGGGAAATTGCCAAACGAATTGCTTCGGCCTGACCAGTTACTCCGCCACCAAATACATTAACTATAATATCAAAAGAATCTAGAT
Source organism: Flavobacteriaceae bacterium (assembly GCA_029938265.1). Taxonomy (GTDB): domain Bacteria; phylum Bacteroidota; class Bacteroidia; order Flavobacteriales; family Flavobacteriaceae; genus Namhaeicola. The sequence goes on from JAOZVI010000038.1 coordinate 8,603, forward strand.
TCTCTGTTAATGTTAGAGGCTGCATTACTTTGTATTTTAAAGTATCTGTAGTGAAATAATTTTCAAATGCTCTTTCGTTTATGGTGATGCTACCTTTACCTTTAGTAATATAAACACGGGCAACTGCAGTTTTTCTTCTACCAATTTTGTGTATAGTATCCATATTATTTGATATCGTTTAGGTTAATAGTTTTTGGATTTTGCGCTTCTTGTTTGTGTTCTCCACCTGAATAAACATAAAGGTTTCTAAACAAAGCACTACCGAGTTTATTTTTTGGTAACATACCTTTTACAGCTTTTTCTACTAATCGAATCGGATCCTTAGAAAACAATTCATTAGCAGTAAGCTTTCTTTGACCTCCGGGATAACCTGTATGACGAATGTAAGTTTTGTCAGTCCATTTGTTTCCGGATAATTTTATTTTGTCCGCGTTGATGATAACCACGTTGTCCCCACAATCAACATGAGGCGTGTAGTTAGTTTTGTATTTACCCCTTATTAGCATTGCTACCTTAGAGGCTAGACGACCCAACGTTTGACCGTCTGCATCAACCAAAACCCATTCTTTAGTAACGGTGTTTTTATTGGCTGATACTGTTTTGTAACTTAATGTATCCACAATTAAATTCTTTGTTAATGATTAAACTTCTGTTTCTCTTTTCTCGAAAGAGTTTGCAAAAATACAACTAATTATTTGTTTAGCAAACAGGATTTTACAGATTTTTTTATAATTTTTTTCATAAGAATTTTATCATAAAAAAGTGATAATCTCAGTAATTTTTTTAACTTAATTTTATAATTCAATTCTATAATGTTCAAAGAAATCTTCATTAATTTTCCGAATAATTCGTAACATTTTAAACAAAAAGAAGTCTATTAAACTGTAGTGATATATAATGTTTATCTAAACAATTGTTAATCAATAGGTTATAATTTGAAAAATTATATAGAAGAATATTGCTAATTAAAGATTGATTTGGGTCAACTTTTACTATTATTTTATTGAATAAAAAATTAGAATTTGAAAAATCTATTAATATTTATCTTCCTTGTGTTATTTCAGTTAGTAATAAATGCTCAGGAAACAGAAGATAAAATCTCTAAAAGAATATATACAACTCAAAGTATTGGTAGTGCAAAAACTCCTGAAATTGATGGTCTTATTGATGAGGATGTTTGGGACTTAGTAGAATGGGATAATGATTTTATTGAAAGAAGTCCAGATGAAAATACGCCACCAACGCAACAAACCAAATTTAAAATTCTTTATGATGACGAGAATTTATATTTTGCTGTGAGAGCTATTGATACTGAACCTGGAAAAATAGAAAAACGATTATCAAGAAGAGACGGTTTTGAAGGGGATTATATTGAGATCCACATTGATAGTTATCACGATTTGCGAACAGCATTTTCGTTTACGGTTACTGCTGCAGGCGTTAAAGGAGATTTAGTAATTTCGGATAATGGTGATAATTTTGATGAGAGTTGGAATCCGATATGGTACACAAAAGCAAATATTGATGAAGAAGGATGGACAGCAGAGTTAAAAATTCCATTTAGTCAATTGAGATTTGGTAAAAGTAAAGAACAGATCTGGGGAATGCAGGTGATGAGAAGATTATTTAGAGAAGAAGAGCGTTCTCTTTGGCAAAGGATTCCACAGGATGCGCCGGGATGGGTAAGTGAATTTGGTGAATTACGGGGTTTAAAAAATTTAAAACCTCAAAAGCAAATTGAGATCCAACCATTTCTATTAGCACAATATGATACTTATCCAAAAGAGGGAAATAATCCTTTTCGTGATGGTGATGATTTCTCTTTTAATGGGGGAGTTGATGGTAAAATTGGAATCACAAATGACTTGACTTTAGACTTCACCATAAATCCTGATTTTGGACAAGTTGAAGCTGATCCGGCTGCAATATCCTTAGATGGATTTCAAATATTTTTTGAAGAACAAAGACCATTTTTTATTGAAAATAAGAATATTTTTGATTATAGATTTGCTGATAATCAAGATAATGTTTTTTATTCAAGACGAATTGGAAGACAACCACAGGGATATCCAGGTTTATCAGATAATGAATTTACTGACCTGCCAAATAATACTACAATATTGGGTGCTGCGAAATTCAGCGGTAAAACAAAAAGTGGATGGTCAATTGGAATATTAGAAAGTGTAACTGCAAAAGAATATGCCAAAATTGATTTAGACGGTGAAAAGAGAGAGGAATTGGTAGAACCATTAACCAATTATTTTGTAGGAAGACTTCAAAAAGATTTTAATAAAAAAAACACATTTATTGGCGGGATATTTACAGCTACAAACAGAAAAATAGAAGGTAATTTAGACTTTTTAAGAGAAAAGGCATATACAGGTGGTATTGATTTTAAGCATCAATGGCAGGCAAGAAAATATTATGCTGAGGGTAATATGATTGTCAGTAATGTTCAAGGAAGTAAAGAAGCCATTACTCAAACACAAGAATCGCTCACACATTTATTTCAAAGAGTAGATGCCAAACATGTTAGTGTTGACCCAAATAGAACATCTTTAACCGGTACCGGTGGAAAACTTGAAGCGGGTAAGAATGGAAGTGGTAATTGGAGTTATAACGGAGGATTAACTTGGCGTTCACCTGAATTAGAATTAAACGATATTGGTTTTTTACGTCAAGCAGATGAAATAAATCAATTTACCAATATACACTATCAAACATTGAAACCATTTGGGATTTTTAGAAAAATTGATGTTAGACTTAATCAATATACCGGTTATGATTTTGATAAAAATTTCAATAGACTTCAGTTTAGATTGAATTCCGGAATGGAATTTAAAAATAATTGGGGTGCCGATATTGGATTAATAGGGCGACCCAGAGCCTATTCTAATACGGCTTTAAGGGGTGGCCCTCGTTTTAGATATTCTGAAGAATTTGTTAATTGGTTATTTGTTGGTTCTGATTCTCGAAAAAAATTCAGATTTGTTATAGGTTCGGTAATATCAAAATCTAAACAAGATCATGAATCCTTTTTTAGATTAGAAACAAGATTTAGCTATCAACCCACCAATGCGTTAAATTTTTCGGTAAATCCTGAGCTTTCAATCAATAAGAATAAAACTCAATACGTTGCTGAAAAAGACTATTATGGAGATCCCAGATATGTTACCGGCGAGATCGATAATCAAACCTTTAGTACTTCTTTTAGAATAAATTATACTATAAATCCTGATCTATCGATCCAGTTTTATGCAGAGCCTTTTGTATCTATTGGTAACTATACAAATTTTAATCATATCACCAATCCGGTTGCTGATGATCTTTATGATCGATTTGATCTTTATGATGAGAACCAGATAAAAATTAATGACGGAACTTATGAAGTGGATGAAAATAGAGATGGGTCAATTGATTATTCTTTTGATGATCCGGATTTTGCATTTGTTCAATACAGATCAAATCTGGTAGTCAGATGGGAGTATATTCCCGGGTCAGAGATCTATCTTGTATGGTCACAGGGCACAACAGGATATGGTGATCCTAATGATAGATTATGGGAAAATATTGACAATGAAATTATTCAGCAAAAACCTGAAAATACATATCTGATCAAAGTTACATATAGGTATATTTTTTAATTGTTATAGTTTTAAGTAAAAATCTAAAACCCAGAACTCAATACACTAATGCGCTTCTAACCAATTATTACCTTCACCCAAATCTACTACTAAAGGGATGGACAATTGATATGCGTTTTCCATTTCCTTTTTAATGATCGGTTTTAGTTTTTCGAGCTCATCATTATGAATATCAAAAACCAACTCATCATGTACTTGCAATAACATTTTAGACTTGTAATTATTTTTTTCCAGAATTTTATGAATATTGATCATTGCAATTTTAATAATGTCGGCAGCGCTTCCTTGAATTGGGGCGTTTACTGCATTGCGTTCATCTCCCGATCTAACTATTGAATTTCTAGAATTAATGTTATTTAAATATCGTCTTCTACCTAAAACTGTTTCTACATAACCGTGTTCTCGTGCAAAATCAATTTGTTTTGAAATAAAAGTTTTTAGAGTTGGGTAGGTTTTATAATAAGTATCGATCAATTCCTTAGAATCTTTCCTGCTTAAATTGGTTTGCTGGCTCAATCCAAAAGCAGATACACCATATATAATTCCAAAATTCACTGTTTTAGCATGACTCCTTTGTTCGCGAGTAACTTCATCTAGAGAAACATTAAAAACTTTTGCGGCTGTTGATCTGTGAATATCTTCACCACGTAAAAAGGAAGCTTTCATTTCTTCATCACCACTCATTTCGGCAATTAAACGCAATTCAATCTGTGAATAATCGGCTGCAAGTAAAGTATAATTCTCATCTCGCGGAACAAATGCTTTTCTTACCTGTTTCCCTCTTTTTGTACGAATAGGAATATTTTGCAAGTTAGGTTTGTTTGAACTCAATCTACCGGTTGCTGCAACTGCCTGACTAAAAGTTGTATGGATTCTTCCGGTTTTTTTATTTACCTCGTTTGGTAAAGCATCTACATAAGTATTTTTTAATTTTACGAGACCCCTCCATTTTAAAATATTGGCAACAATTTCATGTTTTGGTGCTAATTTTGACAATATTTCTTCTCCTGTAGCATATTGTCCGGTTTTGGTTTTTTTTGGTTTGTCAGTTAATTTTAAATGTTCAAACAAGACAATGCCCAATTGTTTTGGTGAAGCCAGGTTAAATTCATAATCGGCCTGAGCATAGATCTTATCTTCAAGATCTAAAATATCTTTGGTTAGATCTTCAGATAGTGAATTTAAAAAACCTGTATCTAATTTAATACCTTCTATTTCCATACCTGCTAAAACATCAATCAATGGTATTTCAATTTCTTGGAATAGTTTGGTTAAATTATTTTCTTTTAATTCTTTTTCAAAAATTTGTTTTAATTGCCAGGTAATATCAGCATCTTCAACAGCATATTCAGTTTGTTTTTCAATGTCAACATTTCGCATAGAACCTTGGTTCTTACCTTTTTTACCGATTAAAGTTTCAATAGATATAGGTTGATATTGAAGATAAGTCTCTGCTAAAACATCCATATTATGCCGCATATCAGGATTGATCAGATAATGCGCTAACATAGTATCAAATTTTTTTCCTTCTACTGTAATGTCATAATTATGTAAAATTTTAATATCATATTTTAAATTTTGGCCAATTTTTTCAATTTTTTTATCTTCAAAAAATGGTCTAAAAGTATCTAATATAGTCTGAGTTTCCGCCCTGTTTTCAGGAAATGGAACGTAATATCCTTTTCCTTTATCGAATGAAAATGCTATACCTACCAATTCAGCAGTTAAAGTATTTAAACCTGTGGTTTCTGTATCAAAGCAAACGGAATTCTGTTGTAATAATTTTTTTAATAGAATTTTTTGAGCTGTTGATGTGTTGACATATTGATAGAAGTGATCAGTATTTTCAGCTGTAAAATATCCAGAAATTGATGTTTCTTTTTCGGTTGAATCATTGTGAGAGGCGAAAATATCTAGTTGTCCTGTTGTTTGTTGTTGTTTATTATCAATTTTTAGAGGTATTATGTTTTTTTGTTGGGTTTTTTCAGAAGTATTGGAAGAAGCAAAAGTTCTATGCATATTTTCTAATAATCTTCTAAATTCTAATTCCTGAAAAAGTTCTTTAACTTTTTGAAAATCCGGAGTATTTAATTCAAAATCCTCTTCATGAAATTCCACGGGGCAATCCAGAATGATAGTAGCCAGTTGTTTTGAGAGAATGCCCTGTTCAGCATATTTTTCAACGTTTTCTTTCATTTTACCTTTTAGTTCATGAGTATGTGCTAAAAGATTTTCCATACTACCGTATTGTTTGAGAAATTTTTTAGCTGTTTTGTCACCAACACCAGGTAGTCCCGGAATATTATCTACTGCATCTCCTTTCATACCCAAGAAATCAATCACTTGTTTAGGATCATCAATCTCAAAAACTTCTTTAACCTTATCAACACCCCAGATTTCAATTCCGTTTCCCATTCTTGATGGTTTGTACATAAAAACATTATCTGTAACCAATTGTGCAAAATCTTTATCTGGGGTAACCATATAAGTTTGATAACCAGCTTTTTCAGCTTGTATAGAAAGTGTTCCAATCAGATCATCAGCTTCGATTCCTTCTCTTTCAATGATAGGAATATGCATTGCCTTTAAAATTTCATAAATGTATGGAATGGCTATTTTTATAGCTTCGGGAGTTTCCTGACGATTAGATTTGTATTCAGGAAAAGCTTCAGTTCTAATATGAGATCCCCCTTTATCAAATGCAACGGCTAAGTGGTCAGGTTTTTCTCTTCTGATAACATCCATTAATGAATTCATAAAACCTAAAATTGCCGAAGTATCCATTCCTTTGGAATTAATTCTGGGATTTTTTATAAAAGCGTAATATCCTCTAAAAATTAATGCGAAAGCATCTAATAAAAAAACACGTTTTTGTTGGGCCATATTATTTCTTAATTTTTTTGTAAAAATAATCAAATGATTTGCTTTTGTAAGGTAAAGAAAAAAATAATGTATTCTAGATATTTTTTAAGAATGATAAAAGTGCTAATCGATTAAATATGTTATATTTGTATTTGTAGCAAAAAAATATTTATATGACTAAGTTTGGCGAACTTATAAAATCAAATGCTCCTACTTTAATTGATTTTTATTCGGGGAAGGATAAAGAATTTGATGGTATTCATTCAGTATTACGCGATGTAGCTGAAGCTTTAGGTGATAATGCCAGAATCGTTAAAATTGACATTTTAAAAAATGATTCTTTAGCAACTGCACTTCGTATTAAAGGAAATACAACATTTATTATCTACAAGAAAGGCGAAATGAAATGGCGCCAAACCGGTATGCAAGATGCTAATACTTTAATTAGTTTGGTTAAACAGTATATATAATAAAAAAAGACTGTCATTAGTTGACAGTCCTTTTATCTTCATCTTTAATGATTGTTTATATAAATTATATTTTAATCTTTGCTTTTTTCATACTAAGATCAAATTCTTGAAATAGTTCTAATAAGTGCATAATTGCCTGAATAAGATCTTTTGTTTCAAGAAGATTACCAAAATATAATGTAGTATTTTTTGGACTAGATTCTTCAGTTCGGATTCTTCTAATTTGTTTTTCAATAGATTCAGAAACATGATTAAATAATTCCTGTTTTTCAGAAATTATGGCACTAATATTTTCAAATTTTCTATCAACAAAAGTATGTTCAATGTCATTCAACATTTCACTTAATTGCGTATCAATAATTTTTAGATCATTAATTTGACTTTTTTTGAGATTTTTATGATTGTTATTAACGTGTTTGTAACTTGCTTTTGATATATAACTTATTGATTGAGAAATATCTTGTAAATACCCTAAAATTAAAAGGTAAAATCTACTTGCTTCAACAGAAGAATCGTCTAAAGATCGTATAAAATAAAAAGCACCATCTTTTAAAATATCTACTTCTTTATTCAATTTAGTAATACGTTTTTCAGTTTTTTTTAACTTATTCAAATCATGAGATGATAGGTCATTAACAACGCTTGAATACAATTTATTAACCCTCCTTACTACTTCTGAAATATGGTCAGAAGTTTCTTCAATTACCTCATTTACCGTTATTAATTCGGCTTTTTTAATCACTTTTTTCTCTTTTTTCTCTTTTTCTTCTTTTTTGTGATTGATAAAATTTCGTATAATTAAAAAGAAAACCAAAGTCAAAATTAAAGCAATGGCAGTTATACCACCTGTATGAATAAGAAATGCAAAAACAGCCGAAGTTATAAAGGCAGCCAAAGCCGTAAAAAACCAGCCTCCAACAACATTTACCACACCTGCAACCCGATAAACGGCACTTTCTCTATCCCATGCTCTATCGGCTAAAGAAGTACCCATAGCCACCATAAAAGTTACATAGGTAGTTGATAGTGGTAATTTGTAGGATGTAGCTATTGAAATTAATATACCGGCAACCATTAAATTAGTTGAAGCTCTAATCGCATCAAAAGCAGGAATTTCATAGGTTTTGTGTTTTGGTAATGATACCACCGGTTTTTCAAATCTTTTTTCAATTTTTTGTTTTAATGATTTTGACATAATGAAGCCTGTAACACTCGAAATTCCCATTGTACTTCTTACAATTAATCTTGATAAATTATTGGGTTGAAATCTCTCATAACCATCATCTTGTCGGGCTAGATTAACTTCAGTTGCCGCAACCTTACGTGCTTTTGATGAAAACCATAATGTTAGCACCATTATTAATCCGGCAATAAATAAGAAGATTTGTGGTGTTGGTACTTTTCCTGCCAAGACTTCCATGCTAAATTCATTAGGAGCAATTCCTGAAACTTTCCATGCTTCATATGAATTCCATGCAGCCATTGGTACGCCAATAAAGTTTACCAGGTCATTCCCTGCAAAGGCAAGTGCCAAAGCAAATGTACCAACCGAAATAATAATTTTAAATAAATTTATTTTAAAAACAGTGGTTAGAAGATATGATAAACCTGTCCAAAATACTAAAGCACCTATAATAATATAGATCTCATTTCCTTCAATAACATCTTTTAGATCTTTGTAATAAGCAGTTCCTTTTAAGCCTTTCATAAATATAAAATAAGTAATTGCAGTAAGCGCAAACCCTCCAAATAAAGCAATATAGATCTTTGGTTTTTGTTCAAAATTAAATGTTAACAATAAACGGGTTATATATTGTACGATAGCACCTATTGTAAAAGCAAAAACTACTGATAATAAAATTCCAAGTATGATCGTTATCGCTTTTTCAGAATTGATATATTGTGATAAATTAGCCATTGTTTCTGTATCTGAAGAGGCAATTTTAATTAAAGCCATGGCAACTGCAGCACCTAATAATTCAAAAACTATAGAAACGGTTGTTGAGGTTGGCATTCCTAAAGTATTAAAAAAATCGAGAAGCAAGATATCGGTTACCATAACTGCCATAAAGATGATCATGATCTCATTAAAGTAAAATTCGCCGGGATTGAAAATTCCTTTTCGTGCAACTTCCATCATTCCGCTAGAAAAAACAGCCCCCAAAGCAATACCTAAACTCGCAACTATCATAATAGTTCTCAAAGTGACCACTTTCGATCCAATAGCAGAATTTAAAAAGTTAACTGCATCATTACTAACACCCACAACTAAATCAATAATTGCTAAAGCTACCAAAGCAATAAGCATTAAAATGTAAATATTTTCCATTGTGAAATATAATTTTTGAAATGAAAATCTAAAATAGTTAAATTTTATTGATATTATTAAATTGATATTAAAATATTTTAATAATGAATAATTGTTAAGATTAACTTAATATTAATCTTTCATAATTGGTTATATTTGTAATAAATCAATCCCTTACTGACATGAAAATAAAATTTTTTTTTTTCATCGCCCTTTTCTTATTATTTAGTCAAAATGTTCTAACTCAAGAAAAAAAATCTAATCCTTTTACCACTAAATGGGACAATGGCTTTAAGGTTGAAAGTGAGGACAAAAACTTTAAATTAAAATTTGGTGGGAGAATTCACCTTGATCATGCCTATTTTTCTCAAGACGATGATCTAGATGCTGCTTTTGGTGAACTAGAAAGTCAAGATGGGACAGAATTTAGAAGAGCCAGATTGTTTATGTCGGGTGTTTTATATAAAAATGTAGAGTTTAAATTACAGATGGATTTTGCCGGTGGTCTGGCAAGAATGAAGGACGCATATATTGGCGTTAAAAATATACCTGTTATTGGAAG
>JAOZVI010000153.1 GCA_029938265.1 Flavobacteriaceae bacterium
TACCATTATTTTTATACAACTTGTTGCTTGTATCTTTAAACACTTTTCCTTTAGGTTTAGAAATTCCTTTAAGATAAGTTCCGTTCATCATATAAAGATCCATTAAACCATCATTGTTATAATCAAAAACTGTAATTCCGGATCCACTACTTTCTAAAATATTCTCATAGGAATAATCACCAAAAGTATATTTGAAATCTATTCCAGACTCACTGGTTATATCTGTAAACGTTACATTCTTCTTTTGAGCGGATAACGAAACTGGAATACTAATCAAAAAAAGGAAATAAAAAATCCTTTTAAATATCTCTTTCATTATTAATTTCTTTTTTTAATTGAATTTCTACGATAATCGTCCATTGTTACTTTCCTGGTATTATACTCCTGATGGTATTTTTGAAGCTCAGGATCACTCGGATATATATCTTTCTCAGAAGGAGGATAACTTGACATACCATGAAAAGGTAGTGGTAAAACGGTATTACCAAGTGCTGTATTTATATCACCATCTTTTACCCAACCTACACTGTGTATAAGAAAATCTCTTTTCCATCCACTTTTTAATTTCGGTGATCTTTTAGCGTCAAACTTAACTGTTATTTCATCACCGGAATTTGAGATAATATATTTGTTATCTGATTCCAGAAGGAGTGGTTGTACATCGCCATAACGGGTATAGTTACCAGTCAGATCACGCCATTTTGTATTTTTATCAACATCTGAATAATCAAACCAATGAGGTCCGTAGCGGCCTCCTTTTTTAAATTCACGTGAAAAACCTCTATAATGTAGATCGGCCGAAACCGGATCTAATACTATTGAGCTGACCGAACTATTTGAAATTCGATCTGAAAAGAAGATCTGATCCCAATATATTTCCATATTTGTCTGTATCCGAATTCTATGATCATTTGAAAAGAATATCCCGGAAAGATCTGCAATTACAGTCTTGTCTTTTCCCATCGGAAAGCCAAGATTATCAATTACCGTCTCCCATTCGCCTTTCTTATTGATAACCTGTATGATTGGTGAGATAATTTTTAACTTTTCGGATTGCGAAAGTGCGACGTTAATACTGGCATCTGTTGGAAAAATCCAGCCATTCATAAAGAGAAATAAATTATCATTGTTTCCTGATTCTCCAGGATCAAGAATCAAATTATGTGTCTCTGTAAGTCCTTGATATTTACCTGGTTTAAAATTTGATATATATTTATTATCTTTTTCAATAATAAAAGAAAGCAGGTTATTTCCGTGTGCATCTTTTGCAGAAATGGGGAAATGTTTTTTATTGATCTGAAAGATATCTAAACCAGGAAAAGGAGGTGGAGAGAACTGTTCCGGCACAAAAATATCAACAGAATCCGGATGATCAACTACAACTAATTGTATTTTATCCATATAAATAGTTTCCCAAAGTTCTAATGTCACTTGAATGGAATATTCTCCATTTTTAGGTTTTAACATTTCACCCGGTATTTTAATATAATCATCAGAGGCATCAGCAAAAGCATATTTTGTAGTTCCTCCCATAATACCAAGAGGCATACCAAGTGCACTTCTCCAGGTAATATCTTTTGTAAATTCATATTTTTCACCATTCCAAGTATATAAAAACGGACAAGAACCTTTTAGTGTTTGTTCTTCGATCAAAGATTGATCGGCATTTGGAAGTAAAATATTCTGAGGTACACCGTTTGTCCATGTAATTCTAATAATATCAACTTTTGAACGGTTTCCTAAACCAAAATATATATTAGGATCTGTCACCACCATTGTCTGATAAAGATCGCCTGCACGCATTTCAACCTTTGCTCCAATCCCATAATAATTATTCTTGGCGCTACCTGTTCTTAAACCAACAAGTTTCATATTCACATAATGATTCATATTTCCGCCATCATTTCGTAACAGAAATATACCACCATCTAAACCGGCAATAAGTATATCGAGATCGCCATCATCATTGTAATCAAATAGAGAAATTTGGCTTCCGGAATTTGGTTTTTCCGGTAATAATTTAGAAACATCTGTGAATTTTTCATTACCTTCATTATGGTAAAGTAAAATACCATTACCTCCTTTTTCTTTTGATTCTCCAGCGATAACAATATCAAGAAATCCATCGTTGTCAAAATCAAAAAACTTAACATCGTAAGCTTTGATATTTTTGAGGGAAGAAAACATCTCTTTTGAGTTATTTAATACCTCAAAACTTCCATTTCCTTGATTGCGATACAATTCACTATTTTCTCCATTAAGTGATGTAATAAACAAATCCAAAAATCCATCATTATTAAAATCACCAACTGCTACAGAACTGGAACCATTGTTATTTTTCAGACCACTCTTTTCAGATATATCCTTGAAAATTCCCTGTCTTTGGTTTGAATATAGAATATTACTTGCATTATCATTCACCACTATTAAATCAATGTCGCCGTCATCATCAAAATCTCCATAAGCTGCATCACAACTATTTGCTTCACCTCCTCCTGACAAACCCATTTTTTCAGCTTGTTCTAAAAATGTACCATCTCCATTATTTCGAAATACTAAGTTAGAATTCGACCTTGTTTCAAATAGATCAAGATCTCCATCGTGATCCAGATCGAAAAAAATTGCCTTAGAACCACCTGTTTTGCTGCCTATTTTAGATTTATTTGTAACATCTTTAAAAACACCTTTTTCTGCATTGTGGTATAATATATCTCCATCTTCTTTAACAATATATAGGTCCATAAAACCATCATTATCATAATCGGCAAATACAGCTGATGTTTCTTTACCGGAATGGTTGATACCAACCTCTTTGGAAATATCATTAAACATTGCCATATCATTCTTGAATAAGTAATGCTTGTAAGATGAACTAGCCGGATCATAATTACCCACATAAATATCTAAATCACCATCACCGTCATAATCAACTGTTACAACATGAGTAGTGTTTCTAAATTCAATGTTTTCACCTTCTTTAAAGGATGGTACAATATCCAAACCTGCGGATGTTGCAACTTCAGTAAATTTAATCACATCAAGAAGTGATCTGTTTTCAACAATCTGAGAAGAGATTTGCTGATTATATGTGATTAGCGGAAAACCAATAATTGACCCTCCGGGACCTTTTAAAGCAACAATACCTGCCTGATATGGAAAGGTAACCTTTAAATGGTTATGGAAAATTATAAATTGAATAATCGCTTTTTCCTTATCCGACTCTTTTAATAAAGAAAGTGTATTATCATAGTAGCCAATTGCTTCTTTCGGAAACTCTGGAAATTGTTTCTGAATAATCTCCAACTGTTCTATTGCTTTATCGGTATCTCCATTGAGAATATATAATTCTGTCAAATTAAGATGTGGAACTAAATTTCCAGGCGCCTTCTCAACAAGTTGGAGCGTGTACTTTTTACGCTGCTTTTGAGATTCTTCATCAGTACCTACCGAATATAATTCAGTAAGATCATAAAGAATTTTAACATGATCAGGAGTAGATTTAAGCGCTTCTTCCAGTGTAGAAATTGCCTTTTCCCGTTCATCATTCATCTGGTAAACTGTAGCCAACAACAACTTTATATCTGCATCTTTTGGATCAATTTTAATTGCTTTAAAAAGCTGTTTTTCCGCATTATCAAACTTTCCCATTCTTAAACAAACCAATCCAAGATTTGCATAGCCAAGTTTTTCTTCCGGTGCTAATTTGATGAACTTAAGAAACTCTTTTTCTGCTTCATCCAATTTAAACTCTTCAAGATATGCAAGACCCAGTGTTTGCGTGGTCATCAATTCAATATTCTTTTGCCTTTTGTCTTCTGCGGTTTCCTTACAGCTAAAAAAAGTAAAAAAAACAAACATCACAAATAATAAAATGTAACTTTTTTTCATAGGATCAAAGTTAAGAAATAAAACAAATAGTTAAATTTATTTTTCAAGAGTAATTAGTATTCCATTTTTTATTTCAATTAATTCAGCAGCATCCATGCGAATTCCCTTTTCATCAAATTGAATAGATCCCGTAACTCCTTTATAATGGATGTTTGACATAGTTTCCTGCATTTTTTCTCGATCAAATCCTGAATGTTTAATTGCTTCCATAATTAAATTCACACCATCAAAAGCATAAGCTGCAACTGCACCAGGTATTTTATCATATTTTTTATAATACTCCTTATTAAAAAGTACTTCTTCAGAATCGAACCAATTTCCAGAAGTTACCAAGGTTATATTATTTAGCTGTGTAAGTTCTTCTTCATCAGATCTATCTTCTGCTAAAAGAGATAATGTTCCAAATACCGGTTGATTCATTCCATTTTGACGTAGTTGCTGAATAAACTTCTTAGATGCTGTTGGTTTCCCAAATAAAACAATACAATCGGTATCGTTCTTACTGATCTTTTCAAACAAATACTTAAAATTTTTATTAGAACTATCATAAAATAATTGCATTGGTTCAACTTTATTTGCTTTTTTAGTTTCTCTTAAAAAGCTTTGTAAAGCCACCTTTGAATCATAACTTTTATCTGAAACTATGGTAATTTTACTCCATTTTCTTTTATAAACTATTTCTTCTATCAATATATTTGCCTGTTGAAGATCATTCGGCACACAGCTGAAAAACCACGGTACAAAAGCTTGATATAGTGTAGGGTCGGTTGCCCAGGCAGATAAAAAAATAATGTGTGTTTTGGTAATTACCTGCTCAACCAAATGTGCATTACGCCCGTCATGAGAACCTAAAATAGCCCAAACTTTTTCATTAAAAACCAAATTAACAGCTTCTTTTGACCCCGTTCCCCATGGTCCTTCCATTGATCTAACTAGCAGTTGAAAACGTAATCCGTCAGGACCTTCCTCTTCATTTGCTTTATCAATTGCCATTTCAGCTCCATTTCTAGCTGCAATGGATTCATCATTACCGATCAACAAACCGATTTTTAAATTTCTTTCAGTTACAGATTTATTTTGCTGAGCATAACTATTCCAAACATATAAAACACAAATTATAATTATTATAAAAACCTTTTTGGTCATGAAATTGTTTTACCTACTGCAACGGCTATCTTACGAAGATCAATCATCAATTCATTAAAAAGATCTGGCGTTAAAGATTGATGACCATCACATAAGGCTATCTCGGGTTTATAATGAACTTCCATCATAATGCCATCAGCACCAACTGCTACTGCCGCTTTAGCCATAGGGCCTACCATCCATCTATGTCCTGTTCCATGACTAGGATCAACAACAACCGGGAGATGAGTCAGATTTTTCAACA
>JAOZVI010000154.1 GCA_029938265.1 Flavobacteriaceae bacterium
TGAAATTGAAACAGAAGAATTTTTTGAAGATGAAAAAATTATTAAAATTCGTTCCATAATAATGGTAGAAAGGGAAACTCAGAAAGGAATCATTATCGGACATAAAGGTTCGGCCTTAAAACGTGTTGGCACCGAAGCACGTAAAGATCTAGAAAAGTTTTTTGACAAAAAAATATTCTTAGAATTATACGTAAAAGTCAATAAAAACTGGCGAAACGATAAAAACCAATTAAAACGATTTGGATATAAGGAATAGATTAAAAAAGTTTTTTTTTGAAACTTGAACTTTAAACTATTCCATTCAAACTCACAATCCTAAAATTCTTTTCCCTTCTTCTGATACCAATTCAGTTGACCAAAGTGGTTCAAAAACCACCTCAACATTTGTTGTAAAATCAGGGTATTTCTGTTTGATAACTTCTTTAATATTTGAAACTATGGCGTCTCCCAGCGGACATGCCGGAGTTGAAAATGTAATTACAAGATCCAGTTTCTTATCACCATCATAATTCACTTCATATATCAATCCCAAATCAACTATATTGATTTCAATTTCAGGATCCATTACATTTTTCAACAATTCCAATATCTCTAATTCAAAATTTGTTATTTCTGCTTTATTCATTTTTATCTATTGTTTTAACCTTGTGAAAAATCATTTTAAACACATTTATATTGTACAAAATTGCAACAAGCAATAGAAAGTAACTTCCTATTCTTACCAACCATATTTTTTTAAATAAGATTCCTAATATCATAAAAATAATAAAAAATATGTAAATATATAAATGAGCGTGTGCAATTTTTTCTGAATATAATTCCCTTGGCATAGGCGTTTTAGTTTTTCCCACCAATGCCTGATACTTTTCTAACCAAATTATAAATGGCAAGGTTTTATATGTCTGACCTAAAATTAATGTAGTTACAAATCCGAAAATTACTGTAAAACCAAATAAAGTTGATACTCGAAACAACAGCGTTGATTCCAGATCAAATCCAATCATAATTATTAAGCTTACTATAACCGGTAACACAATAGTTATAATTGAGATCATTGTGTGTTTCATACCTACATCTAAAACTTTACGAATTCTTTTTTTATAAGAATCATATACAAATGATATAAAGAAGATAATTCCAATAACAATCAAAAGCCAAAATAAGGGATTTATAAAATCTTGATGAATAAAAAACCAGTTTATAGAAATTGCTATTAAACCAAAATTTATTAAATAATAAGATTTTTCAAGCTTTTTGTTATCGAGCTGATGTGATACAAAAAACATTGGAATCAATATTGACCCTATTCCTATAATCAACATCAAAAACCAGCCAATCAAACCAATACTTGCATGAATTTTAAGATAATGTAGATGTGAATCTGCAAAGAAATTGAATTTAAAATTGAATGCGATTAAAGTTCCAATCAATTCGGTTATAGCCAACCAAATAACTGCAGTAATTACAAATCTTGAAGAAATATTCTTTTTTTGAGAGCTTTTATATGATAAAATTACGTTGATAACAAACAGTAATAACGATACAAACATCAACAATGCGGCATAAGGTAACAATCTTGTATAATCAGTTATCCAAAAGGAATAAGTTAAAAATAAAACACTAAAACCTGATAACCAAAAAGTAAATTTTGCTAATTTTTCGCTATATAATGATGTTTCAAAAACAACCGGAATTAGCTGATAAAGTGCACCAAAAACGATCATAATTGTCCAACCCAAAACGGCCATATGTGTAATAGCAATGATTTTGCTATCAAAATAGGCGCCAAGCAAAGTTGTATCAGCAAGAATGATCATTAAAGATAAAACCAAAAGTGCAATTGCACCAAAGATAAAATGTGGTTTTATAACACTTGCAGCCGGAGCATAATTTGAGTTTATTGATAAATTCATTTATAAAAAATTAATCTTTATATACTAATAATAAAGTATGATTACAATCAATTTCTTTATATAAAACCTCATAGTTTCTTTGTTCCAGTTCAGGTAATAAGAACTGAGGAATTTTTTTATGATCTACATACAATGCTTCACCATCTTTTAAAGTTTCTATTTCTTTTAAAACGGTAACCATTGGTTCTGGCATTTCGAGATCTCTTACATCAATTTTTTTTATATTATCACCAAAAAAAATTATTTGTTCATCAAAACTCTTGGGGTTCTTTTTAACTTTTTCCTCTAATTCATTATCCACCCATTTGGTTGCATTCTTTCTGAAAAAGGTATGCACTTCACTTTCATTTGGACGTTCTGTCCATGATTCATATCCTTTGGATTGTAATTTTCTAATAAGCGGAATTGGTTCAAAAGTATTAATTATATGAAGGGTTTCACTATCATTTAATATTTTAACTTCTTTCATTATAATATTAAAAGGATCTTCTCCAGAATCAAGTGTAGGTCTTACATCTAAAACTTTCATATTTTGATCGTTTTTATGTAAATGTGGTTCTTTTTTAATTGATCTTTTAACAGCGGTATTTGGTATATTTTTTATTTCTCCTTCAAAAATAAAACCAATCTCCTCTAATTTTTTTATGAGTACATCAACCTTAACTCCTCCAACTTTTGCAGCATCACTTATTGTCACTCTTGGAGCCAAAACCTTGCGTAAAATTGGATTTTTTAATTTTAAGAAATTCTTATTTATTGAAGCTATTACCTCAATAGTATCAATATTTTCCTTTATCAAAGTTGAAATTCTGGTATTTCGATTAATCTTCATCTCTATACTTTATTTAATAATGGGCACAAAAATAAGCAATATAAAAATATTTACATAATTTAGAATGAATTTAAATAAGAAAAAGTAATAGAAGTAACACTAAGCTTTGGTTAAATTTATTAGTGAAACCCTTAAGTAATGTTTATATTTTGATCGATTTTTTTTGGATCAGGACCATATTCATTTTCTCCAATTACACCAGGTGTTACAGCCAAAACAATATTATAAATTGGAATAAGCATAAACCACCCACTTTTACCAACGTCATGCATTCTTCTAATAGCCACGGCAATACCTGGAATTAATACGGCTAAACCATATATTGTACTTAAAACTCCATAGCCTGATGCCTCATCGTACATACCAAATGTAATATCAGTATATGATAGTATAAAAGAATTTAGGAAATTGAATAAAATAAAATACCAATATTCACTCCTTCTGGCTCTTCCAGTGAAAACTGCGTATTTTTTTAAAACGATAAGATACCAATCCATATAATTAAAATAATTTAAGTCCGCTAAAGTAAATAAAATACTTTAAAACCTATCATATCATATTTTGCAAATAACATAATTCTTCAAGGTCAAATTACTTTTTCCAGCTTACAATATCTTTCATTGGTCTGCGAGTTTTAGATCTTGGATCTGTAACTCGATAACCAAATGCAACCATATAGGATAATCCATATTTATTAGTATCTATTCCTAAATCATCTTTTAGTATTTTTTCGCTTATTTCTCTATTAAAACCTTCAATGGGGCAAGAATCTATACCAATCATTGCAGCGGCGGTCATCATATTAGCCAAAGGAATATAAGATTGTTTTGATGCCCAATCAAATAAGGCACGCTCAGTATCTAAATGAAAATCATTTTTTTGAAAATTTTCAAATGCTTTCCCTTTTCCTTTAATAGCTTCATCAGGCAACTCCTGCACATCTTTCATAAAATTTTGGATATATGCACTATCATATTTTGTTTCAGAACTTTTCATGGTTAAACACAAAACAAAATGACTTGCAGTGTCCAATTTTGCTGTTGCTCCCCATGCATTTTCTTTCAATTTACTCCTTAGATCTTTGTTTTGAACCACAACAAAATGCCAGGGTTCAAATCCGAAAGAACTTGGTGAAAGTCGTGCTGTTTCCAATATGAAATTTATATCTTCATCACTTATTTTTTTATTCTCATCAAAAACTTTACACGCATGCCTGTATTGAAAAGCTTTTAATATTTCTTTTTTATCTATCATCTTTTCTTTTTTGATCTAAACTTTCTTTAAAGTATTTTCATCTGTATGGTCAAAATCACGTCCATAAATATCTAAAACTGTAGTTTGTGAATAACTTAGTTCCTCTTTACTTACCGTTAATTTTTGAAAAAATTCTAATGTTTTTGCTTTCTCATTCATAAATGGAGATTGAACAAGACCCCATTCTTTACCAAGTTTAGCTGCAACATCAAAAGTAATCTCTGGATCATTTACTTTTTTTATATCAAAATTTCCACCTGCCAAAACACATAATCCACGAGGGATTGTGAAAGAATTCATAATCGTTTGACTTTCTTTATCCCACAACCAGTATCCTACCTGATCATGAAATGTTTCATCGTTAGATTTTCTCCTAACAGATATATGATATCTCACAATTGATAAAACCTGTTCATCTGCATTATCAACATCTCCTGCTCTTTCAAAAATAATTGTTTCATAATACGGACTCGTTGCATCTTCATCCGGTTCCGGAGCAAAATCTATCCCTTTATCGCCTTCCCATGTTCCGATTAATAATTCTAACGGTCCATAATCTGCTGTTTTTTCATTTGCCATAATAAAATATTTTCAAGTTAATTAATACATTTTTAGTAAATCAATTATACTTTTTATTAGTCTATAAGTTTTTTAACTTCTTCCAGATCCAAACCTCCATAATCTCCCGAACTCATAAAAAGCAATGCCGTATTATTTAAATCCTGAGCAAAAAGAAAATTTTTAAATTCTTTTGGATCGGTGTAAATTATCAGATCATCTCTTTGAAAAGCTTTAGCAATCTGTTCTTTTGAGACTGGTTTTAATTTTTTGATCTTTACAGCATGGGGAGAATAAAAAACCACTGCTTCATCAGCTGCATCCAGAGCATTTTGATATAAATTTAAAAAATCTGCATTTAAGCTGCTATAGGTATGTAATTCTAAACATGCCAAAACTTTTTTATCATTATATTGCTCTTTCACAGCATTGGTTGTAGCCCTTACCTTAGAAGGTGAATGTGCAAAATCTTTAAATATTATTGAATTTTCTCCTTCTATAAGTGTTTCTAAACGTTTACTCGCGCCAGTAAAAGTAGAAATTGCTTCATAAAACTCTTCTTCATTAACACCAATACTTTGGCATACCAATTTTGCTCCTGCAAGATTTTGTAAATTATGTTTTCCAAAAACTTGTAGGGGTGTTTTACCTTCGGGAGTATCGAGTAAAACCTTTCCATTTTCAATTGTATATTCAGGAGTTTGATAGGGT
>JAOZVI010000155.1 GCA_029938265.1 Flavobacteriaceae bacterium
TATTATTCAATAATCTTTCAATCTCATTAAATTTTTTGCACTCTAATAAAGCCCTGGCATAAATTGATACATTTCGCCCATCTGTTGAATCTAATTCATAGGCTTTTTTAGCATATTTTAGTAAGTTATCATTATCATTTAAAATGCCATTATAGGCAGTTCCTAATTCTCTATAAATAAATGTATTTAGAGAATCCTTTAGTATTTCTTCATGAAAGTATTTAATAGCCTCAGTCCAATCCTTTTTTTCAAGACTTATCATTTTTGCATTATTATAAATGAAGCTATTCTGAAGATTGATCCTTGTCTGTTCTGAAAATAAAGAACTTTTGTCTTTATAAAACTCCTTAGCTTCAATTAATTTCCCATCAAGTAATAGAATATTGATTTTAAGTTGATTAGTACGTGAAGAAAATGGGTCTAATTCGACAGTTCTATTAATATGATATAAACTTTTTTTGAAATCTTTTGAATTTCTTCGCAAATAATATCTTGCCATATTCCTATGAGCATCTGGATCATTAGAATTTAATTCAATAGATTTTTTAAAATTCTTTTTAGCTTCTTCCTGATTATGATCAAAAATAGCTATAATCCCTTTTGCCGAATAGGCTTTTGCCGAAATAGGATCTATCAATAAAGCTTTGTCAGCCAAGTGTCTAACTATATTTAAATTCTTATTCCAGTTATTCATATCTCTACCACGATTATCAATATAAGAAAACGCCATCTCAGCATAAGCATCTGCAAAATTTGGATCGAGATTAATTGCCTGTTGGTAAAGATCAATGCTAAGATCAAATCCTTCTTTTGTTCCATTTTCTGCAAAACTTCGTGCTCTTAATAATAATTCATAGGCTTTTAAATTATCTGTTGGTGCAGTATTTAATAATTTTTCCTCTTCAGGACTGATGACAATATGAAGTTGATTGGCTATTTTTTTAGAAACATCCTGTTGGATTTTAAAAACATCTTCTAAATTTTCATTGTACTTATCTGCCCATATTTGTTCATCATTAGCACTAATTAATTGAGCACTGATCAACACTTTATCATCGTGTTTCCTTACACTTCCATCTAATATATATGAAACTCCTAATCCTTTGGCTATTTCCGGTATTGATTTATCAGTATCCCTATATCTTTCTGTTGAAGTACGAGATATAACTTTTAATCCTTTTATCTTAGTTAAATTTGTTAAAATATCTTCAGCAACACCGTCACAAAACCATTTTGTGTCATTTTCACTACTCATATCTTTAAAGGGTAAAACAGCTATAGAATTTTCGCTAATAGGTTTTGATATTTTTGAGGATATGATTTTTGGTGCTGACCTGTTAAAAAATGAAACAACTATAGCAATAATTAAAAAAAATATAATTAAAATATTTAATCGTTTGTTGGTCTTTGCCGTGATAGATTGATCTATAGGTACGTTTATGGTTTTTCTTATTCCTTTAGGAGTAACTTCATAAACCCAGGAAAAGATAACCCAAATAGGAAAACCTATTGCCATTAATAAAGTTAAAGTTTTAATTACCCAATCAGGAGCCTCAATAATTGGTAGAAGTATTGATAAAAATTGTAACAGTATCCATGTTACAACCAAATAAGCAATAGTAGACTTAATTACATTTCGACGTTTGAGCTCCTCAATAAATTTGCTCATAAGACATATATTATACCCAAATATAATAAAAAAAAGCCAAAAGTAATAATAGTTATATACTAAAATTCTGATAAATAGCTAAATAAAAATGGAAAAAGGCCTTGCTATTCTAACCAGATCTTAAAAGCCTTTACCTTTTCTCTACTCACAATAATATCATCAGCATCAAAATGATAAAGTTTTAATTGAAGTCGGCTATTGGTATAAGAAACAATATCTTTTATAGCATCGATATTGATCAAATATTTTCTGCAAATTCTAAAATATTTAATCGGATCTAGCTTCTCCTCTACCTGTTCTAAAGTAAAATCAATTAAATAACCTCTGTTTTGCTGAGTATGTATATATGTCCCTTTATTTTCACTGTAAAAACAAACAATCTCATCAATATTGATCATTTTTAAATGTTGTCCGATCTTTACAGTAAATCTTTTCTTATAACTTTTGTCTAAAGGGTTGACCAATAATTTTTTAATTTGCTCAATATCAAAATTTTGATGCGTTTGATGTTGGCTATTCTTTTCAAATTTTTCTATTGCTACTTTTAACTCATCAGCTTCAATAGGTTTTAGTAAATAATCAATACTATTTAATTTAAAGGCTTTTAAAGCATATTCATCATAGGCAGTTGTAAAAATAATAGCACTTTGAATATCGATTTCTTCAAAAATTTCAAATGACAAGCCATCTGACAATTGAATGTCTAAAAGAATAAGATCAGGATGTGGATTATTTAAAAACCATTGTATAGATTCTTTTACAGAATGCAACATTTGATAGGTTTTTATATCCAAATTAGCCAACATTCGCGATAAGCGTCTTGCCGCAGGTTTTTCATCTTCAATTATTATTACTTTCATTTTACATTATAGTTAAAAAATCGAGAAGCTAAAATCATATAAATGAGAAATAATACATTTTTTTATTCCCAATATTCTTTTTTATCTTTCTCCATAAATTCTTTTATCTTTCTTTCTTCCCAATCTTTGCTAAATATAAAATGCTTTCCAAAAACACTGTAAGCATGAAAAGCCAGACCAATACCCCAAAAAATTGCTGTTGAAAATGACCAAATATTTAATTCATCCGGTGATACGTATTTAAAAATTGGCAATAATAAAAATGCATTAATTACCAGATAAACTACCAAATGAATATAAAATCCTTTGATCTCTTCTACTTGTTTTTTTGCTTTAATATACTTTTTATATTCTTTATTATCTTCTTCCATAACTACATTGTTTAATATTAATTATCTCCAGTATTCTTTATCATCTTTATCCATAATTTCTTTTATTTTTCTCTCTTCCCAGTCATGTCCAAATAATGGATTTCCAAATGCTGAAAAGCCCTGAAAAACCAATCCAATTCCCCAACCAAAAGCGGGAAACCAAAACCATTGTATTACATGAGGCGTAAATCTATACCATATAAAAAATAAAAATGGTATAACTATAACATATGAGATCAGGCTACCATAAAAACCTTTGATCTCATCTACTCTTTTAAGTGCTCTTAAATATTTGCTTTCTTCAAATCTATTTGTATCCATATTTTTAATTTTTTGTGTTAATAATGGTAAGGTTATTTTAAATAAATCTTTTTCACTTTCAATTTTTACAGGCTTTTTTGTAATTAAAGCATATCTATCTTTAATATTGCGCAAACCTACTTTTGTACTTTTTTCTAAAACCGCCTTTTTATTTATCTTGTTTTCTATAACAAGTGCTCCGTTCTTTTCAAAAATTTTAATCCTTAGCGGATCATCACTACTTATTACATTATGCTTTACAGCATTTTCTAATAGTATTTGTAATGATAAGGGTACAATTTTAAACTCCGGGTTAGAAGCACTTTCAGGTATTTCAAATATTATGGCATCTTCAAATCGCATTTTTAATAATTCCATATACGTTTTTGCAAACTTCAATTCTTCATCTAAAGTGATCAGATCTTTATTTTTTTGCTCGAGTACGTAACGATAGACTTTTGATAATTTGGTTGTAAACTTTTCGGCTAAAACCGGATCTTCACTGATTAAAGATGTCAAAACATTCAAACTATTGAATAAAAAATGTGGGTCTAACTGACTTTTAAGTGATTCATATTTAGCTGTTTCTGTTTTTGCAACTACCTGTGATTCATTCACTTTTTGTTCTGCCATGGATTTATAAAAATAAAACACATAAAACATTAAAATAATGATCACTGTTATTGTAATTCCAAAGAAAAAGTAATTCTTGGTACCGCTTAAAAAATTATTCGGATTTTGGTTATAAATAATTACTTCAACAAAATATCTTAAAAATACCAAGACCAATATTGATAAAACGATTGAACCAATAAATCCGTAGATCAATTGCTTTTTTGAATCTGTTTCCCACGGAAATACTCTACGCATATAATTAAAATAGTAACCGTTAACCAAACTCATTACAAAGGCATATAATAGGTATATTCCAAATACTTGAATTCTTTTTTGCATTGTAAATTGTAACCCATCACCAAAGAACAACATTCCAATAACAAATATAGAGATACCAATTATAAAAGTCATCTTTAATATGTTTTGCCATCCTTTCATTCTTACTGATTAAAATTTTATCTCAAATGTAAGGTCTTTATCAATCAATTCAAATTTAGCATCATTAAATTGTGGCGGACCGTAATTAAAAACATTGTTTGTTGCTCCATAATCTTCTATAGGCATACCGTTATCTTGAAAATCCATTTTACCATTTTCATTTGAATCGTGATAACAAACTACTGCATATGTTTTAGGTTCTAAATTTTCAAAATTCACTTTTGAAACACCTTCTTCTATTTCAGCAGCTTTTGAGCTTACAGGTTGTTTTTTATTAAATCCGTTTTCAGAATCATACAAAGCAAAATACACTTTCCCTTTATTTGATATAATATTGTTGATCGTGACTTCAATCTGATATTTATTTGCTTTATCAGAATTAATTTTAGAAACAAGGGTAGTTTGTGCAAAACTCACAAATCCAATCAAATACATAATAATAATTGTAATTAATTTTAACATGATCTAATTATTTAAAGGTTATACTTAATTTTTATAGTACAAATATCTTGCAATGATTTTGAGTATCGAATTTTAAACTACTGAATTGTCATTTTTTAATGATGAAATGATTTATTTATATAATTGCTTGCATTATATGTTATGTTTTTCTAACTTTGTGTTAGAATTATATAACATTAAAATTTTAAACACATAAAAAAATCAATTATTGCATTTATTTTGATTCTTGTTATTATTGCAGGATTATGGATATTTATTCAATCAGAAATTATCGAGAAAAATGATTTGTTACAATCATCATTTGTTCTAATCTTGATTGTTGTATTGGGTTTTTGGGTTATTTACAAACGCTTTATTAGTCATAAAAATGAAGAACCGGCTGAAGATGAATTATCAAAGCTAGTTTTACAAAAATCTGCTTCGTTATCTTACTATGTCTCCTTATATCTATGGCTTATTATTAGCTATTTTAGTAATAAAGTTGACCTTGAAACAGAACAACTGGTAGGTTATGGGATCATTGGAATGGCATTTATATTTGCCGGATCCTGGT
>JAOZVI010000039.1 GCA_029938265.1 Flavobacteriaceae bacterium
TGTTACTGATCACTCCACTTGTATAACCTGAGATATATCCAGTAAAATCGGAGTCGATTTTATCAGGAGATTTATCTTTATCACATTGAATAAAGAATAAAATACTAATATAAAAAATTAGGAGAGGTTTGAAAATTGAAAGATATCGCATTTGGTCTGGGGTGTTATAAAGGATTATTAGTGAAACTCAATTTTGAGGAGTTTTAAAACAAACTCAAAAATATTAGTTGAACTAATCCCGCTGCCTGTGCTGAACTTGTTTCAGTATTTAGCGGGATCAAGGTTAATACCTCGACCCTTGGGTCGATTCCTATAATTAGGTTCAGGGCTTGCCCTGAGTTTTAATATCATTTATTAGTAAAATATTAATTCCTTTAATTAGTGAAGGAATACTACTTTCAAATCTACAAAAGAAAAAGAAACTTATCTCTTCTTTTAATTAAGTTATTTTGAAAATACAGTAAGGAATATTCTAATTTATAAGAAGTATTTCAATCATTTTTTTAATTTTTTCTGGATCAACAGTGATTTTACTAAATTCGTTTACAGTGTCAATACCGCCCATACTAATATCATGGTTGAAATAATTCATTTTACTGTTATCAAAGGTTTTAGCAGAGCTATGATATTCTATTGCCTTTGTTTTTTGAATTAATTCACTCAAATTAGTCTCATTAACCCCACTACCCGGCATGATAATAATTTCATTTCCTGCTTTTTTAACCAATTTTGCAAGTAAATTAACACCCTCAATTGCCGTATTTTTTGCCCCTGAAGTTAAGATTTTGGTTATCCCGATTTTTTTAAGCTGATCTATAGCTTTTAGTGGGTCTTTGCACATATCAAAAGCTCTGTGAAAAGTTATTTCCAGTGGTTTGGCTAATTCAACAATCTCTTTAGTCTTTTCAACATCAATTTCACCTGAAGAGGTTAAAAAACCTATAACAATACCGTTTGCATTTAGTTTTTTGGCAGCTAAAACATCTTGTTTAATAATCTCATACTCAATATCTGAGTATAAAAAATCACCTCCTCTCGGTCTAACGATTACATTAACAGGAATGTTCAATTTTTCTACTGAATATTGAATTGTAGCGTAAGAAGGTGTTGTTCCGCCTTCTAAATAATTATCGCACAATTCTATTCTGTCTGCACCTGATCTTTCGGCATTGATTGCCGATTCTACAGAATAGCAACATATTTCTATTTTTCTGTTCATTAATTTAACTAGTGGTTTTGCTATTATTGATTATGGATAAAATTAGCTATTATTTGCTGCTATTAAACTACTTTTTAATAGTTTTTTGAAAAAAAAGCTTTAAAAAATAATAGAGTTTAGTCCTTGTATTTATTTTACAGCAATAACTTCGTTTGAAATAATAAATTATTTTTTATATTCGTATAAATACGATATTGGTAGTGGGTTGTTTCATATTTAGAAGGTCAATACTTTATCGCATTCAACAGTCCATTGAGTAAATTCTTTCATATTACTCAGTTTTACGCCTTTAATAAGCTCTAATTTGTCAATTCCACGAGCTTCAGAACAACCACCACAACTTTTTACTTCACCACCGTTTTTGATAACTAATTTCAACATTCTTTCAATATTATAGTATCCATTTGGTGTTTTTTGATTTGGAAGTCCGCAAGTAACAGCATCAGCAAGTAAAAATATTTTTATTTCTACTTTATCCCTGTGTTCTTTTTGTAGTGTCATTGACATTCTTAAAGCATTATATGCTTTTTCAGTCCCGTATGGAGCATCATTGATTATGATTAAAATTTTCTGCATTTTTTATCTTCTTTAGGATGTGTTTTTTAACGGATAATTTTAGTTTTTTAAATTAAAATAATTTGTTACTAAACTCTATAGTATCTCCTGTTGATAATTTCTTAATACCAAAAATTGTATAAAACTTAACTAAAGTAGGAAAATCAATACAATGCATTGGGTAAAGGTATTTTGGTTTTTCTTTTTTAAAAAAATCAATAGTACCGTTTACCGCTTTTTGATCATCTTCAAATAAGTGAAATCCTCCAATTACAGCATAAAGTTTTTGTCCGGTTACTTGCTTGGCATAATCGCAAATATTTGAGATGCCTGCATGTGAACAACCAGTGATAACAATTACGCCTTTTGATGATTTTACTGCAATTGCTGAGTCATCTAGCATAAAATCATTTTTATACATTCCTTTTTCAAAAGTATTGTTTCTGGGAATTTCACCTAAATAATAGATCCCATCAAAAAACTCTAAAGGTTTTTTTGAAGGAATTATCTTAAAATCAGATATTAATTTTTGTGATTCTTCTCGAGGTAATTTATCGAGTATTTCCGGGTGAATTATCAGCTTTTTATCCTTTTTAAAGTCGTGGTGTTGCAAGCCTCCAGCATGATCCCAATGGTGATGCGATAAGATTATAAAATTTGTTTCACAGAGGTCTATGTTTAACTTTTTGGCATTTCTTTTATAGATACCAGTGTGGCCTGAGTCAAATAAGATGTTTACATTTTTTGTTTGAATATAAGCTGAAAATCCCCATTCGGCTAAGCAGACTTTTGCACCTGCGCGACTGGATTGATTTTCAACAAGAATTGTTATTTTCATCTGTTTAAATTTTAATCATTATAACAAAGATACACCTATATAAAAATATTTATCCATTTAAAAATACTTATCCATAATTTATTTCTTATACATAATTATCTTTTTGTATTTTTAGCCTTTCAAATAATAAATTAAAATATAAAATGGCAAACGACAAGGAAAAAGAAGCAAAATTAAAAGCATTACAATTAACATTAGATAAATTAGATAAAACTTATGGAAAGGGTTCTGTAATGAAAATGGGTGATGTTATTTACGAAGATATTAACGCTATTCCATCAGGATCACTAGGTTTAGATATTGCATTAGGTGTTGGTGGTTATCCTCGCGGAAGAGTTATTGAAATTTATGGTCCGGAATCATCCGGTAAAACTACTTTAGCACTTCATGCAATGGCTGAAGCCCAAAAAAGTGGAGGTATAGCTGCATTTATTGATGCTGAGCATGCCTTTGACCGTTTTTATGCCGGAAATTTGGGTGTAGATATTGATAATTTAATTATTTCTCAACCTGATTATGGTGAACAAGCACTTGAAATTGCTGATAATTTGATAAGTTCCGGAGCTATTGATATTATTGTGATTGACTCAGTAGCTGCTCTTACTCCTAAAAGTGAAATTGAGGGAGAAATGGGTGATTCTAAGATGGGTTTACATGCCCGCTTAATGTCTCAAGCTTTACGAAAATTAACGGCCACAATTAATAAAACAAACTGTACAGTAATATTTATCAATCAGTTACGCGAAAAAATAGGCGTAATGTTTGGAAATCCCGAGACAACAACAGGAGGAAATGCACTAAAATTTTATGCTTCGGTAAGGTTAGATATTAGAAGACGAACTCAAATAAAAGATGGCGATAAGGTTTTGGGTAACCGTACCAAAGTTAAAGTTGTTAAAAACAAAGTTGCTCCGCCATTTCAAACAACAGAATTTGATATTATGTATGGAGTAGGTATTTCAAAAGTTGGAGAAATATTAGATCTCGGTGTTGAATATGGTATTATCAATAAAAGTGGTTCTTGGTTTAGTTATGGAGATACCAAATTAGGCCAAGGTAGAGATGCTGTTAAAGGTTTGATAGCTGATAATCCGGAATTAGCTGAAGAATTAGAAAAGAAAATTAAAGAAACTATAAATGGTACAGATTAAAAATTTGTAATATTTACATTTTTTCTAAAACAAAAAAACCCGTGAAAACGGGTTTTTTGATATATTAAAAAGACTAACCTTTATTAAATTTTTCTAAATATCTTTCTAATGCCATTGTCATAGATGGAAATTCTTTTGTAGGCACGGTAATATCAATTTTTAAACCAGATTCTTCTGCAGCTTTCACAGTAGAATTGCCAAATACAGCAATACGAGTATTTTTTTGTTTAAAATCTGGAAAATTTTGAAATAATGACTTAATACCTGAAGGGCTAAAAAAGACTAATAAATCATAAATAACATCTTCAAGATCGCTCAAATCACTTATTACAGTTCTATATAAAACAACTCTTTTCCAATTAACATCAATTTCATCTAAACTTTTAGGAATAGAAGGTTTTAATTTATCTGATGAAGGAAGTAAAAAGGTTTCTTCTTTATGTTTTTTAATCAATTGAATTAAATCATTAAAAGTTCTTTTACCAACGTAAATTTTACGCTTTCTATAAACTACATATTTTTGTAAATAGTAAGCAATGGCTTCTGATTGACAAAAATATCGCATTTCATCAGGAATTTTAAAGCGCATTTCATCAGCTAATCTAAAAAAATTATCTACGGCATTTTTACTGGTAAAAATTACTGCTGTAAAATTTGAGAAATCAATTTTTTGTTCCCTGACATTTCTAGAAGTTTCTCCTTCAACATGTATAAATGATCTAAAATCAATTTTTACTTTTTGCTTTTCTGATAATTCAAAATAAGGAGATTGTTCTGATCTTGGAGCAGGTTGTGAAACAAGAATATTTTTTATTTTCATGTTCTTTTACATTAAATAACAAATAATTTATAAACAACAATAAAAGGTGTTATTTCAAGGGCGCAAAGATACAAAAATAAATAAAACAAATTGTTAAAATTAATTTTGCTATTTTTTATCATTGAAAAATAACGTGAAACCATTAATATAGACAAAAGAAAAATACCTAAAATAAAGAAAAATTTATGATAAGATAATGCAGTATAACTTATGATTATAAGTAAGGGGAATAAATATATTGAAAAGAGAGATAAATTACTGATCTTTAAGAAAGTAAAATACTTTTGCTCATTTTGTTTTTCAAATATTACCCCTAAAAATAAGCCAACAATAACCCGAATTATAATATATAAAATAACGGCAATAAATACTTTCAAAAAAAAGATTGAACTATAGTCAATATATTGGGGTTTAAAAATATCAAAATAGTAATAAATTAACAATGCAATACTAAAAATTGACACAAAAAAGAATATGACATGAAAAGGGTTAATGATTAGTGGATTAGTTTTTGAATAGTCGGAATAGTATTTTTCAGAATAAACCAAAGAAAAAAGTTTGGAGAACCTTTCATTAAAAAGATATTTTACTATTGCAATTAACAATAATATTATCAATATAATTATGGTAATCCAATCATTTGAAATTAATAGTCTCTCTTGTACTTCAAACATTTATTCTTTCAATTTAACAGTTACCTTGTTTCCTTGAAACCCTGCTGATAAAACATAAAACTTCAAAGCAATTCTAAATGTAACCTCTTTATTTGCATCAATTTCAGGAGCGATAAACTTTGCTGTCATTTTTCTTGTATCATTTCCTTTTAATGGAATTAATTCATCAATTTGTATGGGTACTTCATATAATACTTTATTTCTTTTTTCCTGAAAAACACCTTTAAAAGATACATTTTCAAATGTAATACTTTTAGAATAAGTATTTTTTAATTCAAAATCAACAGAAACATATTTTCCCGGAGTTAGTTCAATCACTTTTAGAGGAATTTTACAAGTAATTTTTTGAAAAGTGGTATAATTATTGATCTCTGAGCCATATAATTTTCTACCATTTTTTGAGACATAAAGAGGCCCGTCTATCAAATCACTAATAGCTACAATATTTTCTCCTTGCATATTTTTTTCAAAATCCACCAGATCATATTGACTTTTTCTCCCTCTTACGATGCTATAGGAATGTGTTTTTATTCCGGTATAAAATTTATAAACGGCAGCATTTCTATAAGAATAATTCATAAATACTACAGGTTTACCATCAGTATTCTCTTTTAATTTTTTTACCCAAGTTTTTGCAATATGAGGTTCTAATTTTATGGGTGAAATATTTTCATTTGCTAAAAATATTCTGGCAACCAATAATATAAAAAACTGAATAGAACCTAAAATTAATAACCATTTCCTCGCTTTTTTATGTTTGATAAAATATCTGAATGACAACACAATTAAAGGTATCAGAATTGCAATTGTCCATTGAGCTTGAGGTTTTGATTTATAAGTGCTAAAAAAGAAAAATACGATAAAACCAATAACAATATATTTTAGTGATCTTTCAAAAAGATTCTTTGCTTTTTCTTTAAAAAAAGCATAATAAATTAGAGGGAAAGTAATGCCAACTATGGCGATTTGATTTACAAGATGTAGTAATGTATTTCCAAATTTATAAGGTTCTTTTCCTCTTTCAATTAAATGATATCTAAATGTAGGAAAATCATTGATATATTGCCAGTATAAATGGGGTAAAAACAAAATAAAACCAAATAATCCGGCAATCCAAAACTTTTTATTTTTTAATAAGGATAGATTTGAAAGAACTACAAAAAATATTAATAAAACACCATGATACTTACTGTATAGCATACCCGCCATTGCAAAACCTAAACCCAAAGTAAAAAGCCAATTATTGCTTTCCAGGAATTTTTTGTAACAGTATAAAAACAATGCAACAAATAATAAAAGAGGAGTATCAGGTGTAGTAATAAAACCATAAACGTTTAAAAATGCAGCTGAAACAACCAATAAAAAAAACAACCAAACATAATTTTGTTTTTCTTTTACATCAATAATTTTCCAAATAATGATCAGCATTATGGTAAAACTAATTACAGAAAAAAATCGAACACCAAGTTCATTTTCAAAAAAGAAACTACTAATTTTTATCCAGAGGGCTACTAGAGGAGGATGATCAAAATATCCAAAAGCCATATTTTGAGCCCAAACCCAATAATATGCTTCATCTTCAAATAACGCAGTGTATTTACTTTGAAAAAAGTTAATCAAAAAAAATATTACAACAAATAAGAGGAATTGATATTTGGGATTTTGTTTTAATTTCATCAAGTTAATTTATTAACACAAAATTAGTAATAATTTGTATTAACTTTGCTGCTACAAAATTATATTATGCAAGATACGCTGGTAATTATTCCTACTTATAATGAGAAAGAGAATATTGAATTGATTATTCGAAAAACTTTTTCACAACACAAAGCCTTTGATATATTGGTTGTTGATGATAGTTCTCCTGATGGCACAGCAAATATTGTTAAAGAATTACAAAAAGAATTTCCAAAAAGTTTATTTCTTGAAATTAGAAAAGAAAAAAATGGATTAGGTGCTGCATATATTCACGGGTTTAAATGGGCTATTGCTAAAAAATACGACTATATCATTGAAATGGATGCTGATTTTTCACATGACCCAAAAGACCTGGAGCGATTATATGATGCTTGTGTTAAGGAAGGAGCAGATCTATCGATTGGATCGAGGTATTCAAAAGGAGTAAATGTAGTAAACTGGCCTATGAAAAGAGTTTTACTTTCATATTTTGCCTCAAAATATGTAAAATTCATTACAGGAATTCCAATCAATGATACTACAGCTGGCTTTGTTTGCTATAAACGAAATGTTTTAGAGACCATTAAACTTGATAAAATAAGATTTGTAGGTTATGCCTTTCAAATTGAAATGAAATTTAAAGCGTGGAAACACGGCTTTAATATAAAAGAAGTTTCAGTAATTTTTACTGATAGAACATTAGGAGAGTCTAAAATGAGTAAAACTATAATAACAGAAGCAATTTTTGGAATTATTTCTATGCGTTTTAAAGGTTTACCAAAATAAAAGGAACAAAAAAATATAAAGATGAATTCGACTCTTATAAAAAATGCTTTTGTAGTTAATGAGGGAAAGATTGAAAAAAAAGACGTATTAATTGAAGGAGATATCATTACCAAAATCAATGAAATAATTGATGTTGATCCTTCAATTGATCGGGTAATTAACGCAAAGGGTAAATACTTAATTCCAGGAATAATTGATGATCAGGTACACTTTCGTGAACCGGGATTAACACATAAGGCTAGTATCAAAACTGAATCAAAAGCAGCAGTTGCCGGTGGAATAACTTCTTTTATCGAAATGCCCAATACTATACCTCAGGCAACAACACAAGAAATTTTAGAAGATAAATTTAAAATTGCATCAAAAGATTCTTATGCAAATTATTCTTTTATGATTGGAGGCACTAACGACAATTTGGAAGAATTAATTAAAACAAATCCTAAAAATGTAGCCGGAATTAAATTGTTTTTAGGATCTTCTACAGGAAATATGTTGGTTGATGATGAAAAAGTGCTTGAAAAAATATTTTCTTCTACAAAAATGCTAATTGCTGTTCATTGTGAAGATGAAACAACCATAAAAAATAATCTATCAAAATATAAAGCTAAATATGGTGATGATATTCCTATTGCCCTTCATCCAATAATCAGAAGTGAAGAAGCTTGTTATATCTCATCTTCAAAAGCTGTAGCATTGGCAAAAAAAACAGGAGCTAGATTACATGTTTTTCACCTTTCAACAGCAAAAGAGACAAATTTATTTACTAATGATATTCCATTAGAGGAAAAACAAATAACAGCGGAAGTTTGTGTACATCATTTATGGTTTGATGATAGTGATTATTCTGATAAAGGAACATTGATTAAGTGGAATCCAGCAATTAAAACAGCAGAAGATAGAGAAGGTTTGTGGCAGGCATTGTTAGATGATAGATTAGATATTATTGCAACTGATCATGCGCCCCATACGCTTGATGAAAAACAAAGGGTTTATACTAAAGCGCCAAGTGGTGGACCATTAGTGCAACACGCACTCTTGGCAATGTTGGAAAAAGTAAGGAACAATAAAATTTCTTTAGAAAAAGTTGTTGAAAAGATGTGTCATAACCCGGCAAAGATCTATAAAATTAAAAAAAGAGGTTTTATAGAAATAGACTTTTTTGCAGATCTTGTTTTGGTAGATCTAAAACAAGCACAAACAGTTACAAAAGAGAATATTTTATATAAATGTGGCTGGTCACCTTTTGAAGGCATAACTTTTAATAGTACTGTAACTCATACTTTTGTGAATGGTAATTTGATTTATGATCAAGGTGTTTTTGATAAAAAAAAGAAGGGTAAACGACTTATATTTAATAGATAAATGAAGCTTTTTAAATACATTATTGTAGTACTGATTTTTTTGGTCTCGTGTGAAGGGAAGACCAATTATAAAAAACCTGAGAATCTAATTCCTAGAGATCAAATGATTGATTTACTTGTAGATATGCATTTAGCTATTGGCGCAAAAAGTATTAATAATGTTTATAGTGAAAAAAGTAAAAAATATATGTTTTTAGTCTTTGATAAATATAAAATTGACAGCACACGTTTTGCTTCCAGTAATATTTATTACACCTCAAATGTTGATGAATATATTGAAATATATCAAGAGATTGAAAAAAGACTGGAAGAAGTTCAAAAATTATATTTAAAAGAATCGGATTCAATTGGTAAAAAAATGCAGGATTCTATCAAATTTAATCACTCTTCCAGAAATAAAAAAATACCAAGATAATCTATTGATCTTTTAAAAAATCCTTACATGTTGTTTGAATGGTTTCAGATAAAGGCTCAAAAGTATAATTTATAGTTGTTTGTATTTTTTTTGAAGAAAAATGGTTTTTGTTATGAGAGGCTCTGGCAGAATGTTTACTAAGCATTGGGGCACTATTTAAAATAAAGCTTTTGAGTAAATCAATTTTCCAGGCAACTTCACTTAAAAATTTAGAAACTTTTTTAGAAGGGCGTTTAATTTTAAAAGTATCGGCTATTGTAAAGAAAACATCTTTAAAAGAAGCATTTTCAGATATTAAGATAAAACTATCGTTCTTAAGGTTGCTATTCATTAGTTTTATCATTACTTTAACAACGTCGGTAACACCAACAAATCCGGTAATACCGGTAGTATAATATTTAAAACCGGTATAAATTTTTGAAAATATTTTACCGGTTCCTTTATTCCAAAAACCTGAACCTAGAATTACACCGGGATTAACGATAACTATATCAATTCCCTCCTGACTTGCCCGCCAAACTTCCATTTCAGCACCGTGTTTGGTAATAGCATAATCACTTTTATCAACAGATGTATTCCAGAAGTTTTTTTCAGTAATAGATTTTTTATTTAGAGATTTTTCAATCGTTGCAATAGAACTTACATAACAGAGTTTATCAATTTGATTAGAAATGCATAAATTCACAATATTAGTAGTTCCCTTAATGTTGTTTTTTCGCATTTCACGATAATCCTTTGGATTAAATGACACCATTGCTGCACAATGATAAACTTTTGTAATATCTAAAAATGCATTTTGAAGTAATGTAATATCATTTAAAGTGGCTAATACCCAGTCAATTTTATTAAAACATAATTCAAAGTCATCAGTGTAATAACTAAAAACCCTTTTAACTTTTTGTAAGTTACTTTTCTCACGATAAATGGCTTTAACAGAATTATTTTCTGTTACCAAATGGTACAAAAGATGTGAACCTACCAAACCCGTGCCTCCGGTTACTAAAATCATTTAGCGAAAATATAAAATTGATTTGAACTTTGTCAAAATTTCTTTTTTATCTTTGCCAAAATTTTATTTAAAATGACTAAGAATTTTGTTGAAGAATTACGCTGGCGTGGACTGTTACATAACATTATGCCCGGCACCGAAGAACAATTACAAAAAGAATTGACAACAGCATATATAGGTTTTGATCCTACAGCTGATACGTTGCATATTGGTAGCTTGGTTCAAATTATTTTATTAAAACATTTTCAAAATTCCGGACATAAACCAATTGCTTTATTAGGAGGTGCAACTGGTATGATTGGAGATCCTTCAGGTAAATCAGCCGAAAGGAATTTATTAAACGAAGAAATGCTTAAAAAAAATATTGCCGGAGTTAAAAAAACTTTAGAACGATTTATCGATTTTTCGAGCAATAAACCTAATAGTGCTGAATTGGTTGATAATTATGATTGGATGAAAAAATTGACCTTTTTAGAATTTGCCCGTGATATTGGCAAACATATTACTGTAAATTATATGATGGCAAAAGATTCGGTTAAAAACAGAATAAATGCTGAGTCTAAAGAAGGGATGAGTTTTACGGAGTTTACTTATCAATTGGTTCAAGGATATGATTTTTTATATTTATACAACAATAATAATTGTAAGTTACAAATAGGAGGGAGCGATCAATGGGGAAATATTACAACTGGAGCCGAATTGATCAGGAGGAAAGTTCAGGGTAAAGCTTATGCCTTAACTACTCCATTGGTTACAAAAGCAGACGGAACAAAGTTTGGTAAAACCGAAGGAGGAAATATTTGGCTAGATGCAAAAAGAACTTCTCCTTACAAATTTTATCAGTATTGGATTAATTCGAGTGATGAAGATGCTGAAAAATACATTAAGATTTTTACTTTTTTAGATCAAAAAATAATTGAAGAACTAATAGCAGAACATAAAAAAGCACCACATTTAAGATTATTACAAAAAAGAGTTGGGGAAGAAGTGACAAAGATGACTCATGGTATTGAAGCTTATAATAACGCGGTAAAAGCATCATCTATTTTGTTTGGGAGATCTACTGCTGAAGATTTGAAACAATTGGATGAAATGACTTTATTAGATGTTTTTGAGGGTGTGCCACAAGCAGAAATTTCTATATCTGATTTAGAAAAAGGAATAGATATTATTAATGCACTTAATGAAAAATCAGGGTTTTTAAAGTCAAATGGTGAAGCGCGAAGAGCATTAAAAGAAAATTCGATTTCGGTAAATAAAGAAAAAGTTCAAGAAGGTTTTCAAATATCAAAAGAAGATTTGATAGCAGATAAATTTATCTTACTTCAAAGAGGAAAACGAAATTATTTTTTATTAAAAATTGTTTAAACCACCATTAGGTTACAACCTCTAATATCAGAATTATCAAATCTACCCATGATCTCAAATGAATTATCAGGGGAAGTTTTACCAAGATCCTGGGTTGCAATAAAAGAACAAGAGTTGATATTGGCCAGATCAATAATATTGATTCCGCCTGTTTTATGATGAGGTAAAAGCGTTAATGCATCTTCAGTATCTCTTATTAATATTTTCATCCAAGGTGGTGTAAAAAATATCCCATTTCCTTTTGAATAGGCTTGAGATAATAATTCGGTCATACCATATTCAGAATGTATTTTTTCTACGCCGAATCCTTTACATAATACTTGATGTAATTCTTCACGAATTAATTCCTTACGCCTTCCTTTCATCCCTCCGGTTTCCATAATAATGGTGTTTTTTAACGAAAACCGATATTTTTCAATTAAATCTAGTAAAGCATAAGAAACACCAATTAACAGTATTTTTTTATTGTTGGCATCTAATTCATCTAATTTTTTAGCAAGCTCATCTAGATTATAAAGGTAAAAACCACTGTGTTTGGATTGATTATTATTAACAAAATTCTCTACCATATAGATCAATGAAGAGCCATTTCGCTCTAGATAACTCGGTAAAAGTGCTAAAATTATATAATTCTGATCATTGCCATAAAAATGATGAAATCCTTTTTTAAAACTCTTTTCGTATACTGATATATTAGTAATATGATGCTTACTTTGTATCATATCGGTTGTACCACTACTCAAAAAAGTTGTTTCAATTTGAGTCTTTGATGAAATAATACTATGGGTTTTGAAAAACTGAATAGGTAAAAAAGGAATATCCTTTAAATAATTGATATTTAAAGGATTAATATTAATATAAGATATAAATTCTTTATAAACAACATTATTTTCAGCCTGATATTTAAAGATTTGTAAAGCTAAATTATCAAATGATTTGTCGCTGTTTATATCAAAAATATTAGA
Source organism: Flavobacteriaceae bacterium (assembly GCA_029938265.1). Lineage (GTDB taxonomy): Bacteria > Bacteroidota > Bacteroidia > Flavobacteriales > Flavobacteriaceae > Namhaeicola. The sequence goes on from JAOZVI010000039.1 coordinate 12,839, forward strand.
TGTATTCATTTTATCAATAATAAGTACAAAAGTAGATTTTTTTTACGCAACCAATTTAAGAATAAGCATCTTTAAAAGTAGAAACGTGTTATTTTCTTATGAAAAAAACGATAATTTTATTTTTTGTTGTAATTTTACTCCTTTCTTGTAGTGAAGAAGATGCAAACTATTATTATGAATTATTGCCCATTGAAGAAGCAATTGTTCCTGATGAGTTTGAATATGGTAGAGTATATATCATTACTGTAACTTATTTTCAACCTACAGATTGTAATCTTTATAGTGACATACTATATGAATACGATTACGATGCCAGAAATGTGGCTGTAATTTCTACAGTTGTAGATGAAAATGATTGCAAACCTTTAGAGAGTGTTTTAAGAGAATATTCTTTTAGAGTTCATGCATTACAAGCTAATGATTATTTATTTAGATTTTGGCAAGGAGAAGATGAGAACGGTGATCCGATATATTTAGAAATTACGGCACCGGTAGTAAATTATAACAATAGTAAGATAAATGAGCCTAAAGCAACTTATACTTAAATGTAAGAGAAGAGACATTAGAGCGCAATCAGAGATTTATCATCTTTTTGCAGGGAAAATGTTTGCTTTATGCTTAAAGTATTCTAAAAATAAACAAGAAGCGGAAGATAATTTACAGGATGCTTTTATTGTGGTATTTGATAAAATTGGCCAATACAAGTTTAGGGGCTCTTTTGAAGGTTGGGTTAAAAGAATTATTATCAACACAGCTTTACAAACATATAGGCAAAAAAATGTTTTAAGTTTAATTGAAGATAATTTACCTGATGAAGTTGAGCTTGAAGTTAATGAAGAAGATATTTCATTAGATTTTTTGTTGAAAATTATTCAAGAATTACCTGAAAGATACCGAATGGTATTTAATTTATATGTTTTAGATGGATATTCTCATAAAGAGATTTCACATCTTTTAGGAATTGCAGAAGGCACTTCAAAATCGAATTTATCGAGAGCGAGGTTAATATTAAAAGAAAAGGTTGAATTAAATCAACAACAATTAAATGTTGGATTGTTTTAATTATGATTGAAAATAAAAACATAGATAGAGTTTTTCAAGAAAACTTAAAGGATTTAGAGATTTATCCTAATGAGAGAGTATGGAAAAACATTGAAAATCATTTGCAGGGTAAACCTCAAAGAAATTATATTGTTTTGTGGCAAAAACTCAGCGGAGTTGCTATTGTTTTTCTTCTCTTGTTTTCCATTGGTTTTGGATATTTTAGAATAAATAAAAAAACAATAATTAAGAACGGTACAATAAACAATATTAGTACTGATAATACAGTAGTAAAAAACACTTCTAAACAAGAAACCCCGGTTATTCCTTTAAAAGATATTGAAGGTGATTTAGCATCAGCAACCAAAAATAAATCTTTAGAAACAAACGAGCAGCAAGTAATAAAGACACTTGAAAATATTGAAATTAAAGATATTAGAAATTCATTGAATTCAAATAAAAATGAATTAGCTGATTTAGCAATTACAGGTCAAAACACATCAAGAGAGGATGCTCAAAATAAATTAAGCCAAGAAGAAAAAGCTTTATTTGATATGTCTTTTGTAGATCAGAATACCAATCAATATGCAGATGTTGATATTAAAGAGAAAAGAAATAAAAAATGGTCTGTGGGGCCTTCGGTTTCAGCTGTTTATTTTAATACTTTACAGGAGGGCTCTCCTATTAGTAATAATCTAGAAAATAATAAAAAAACAAGTGATGAGGCCTTATCTTATGGTATAAAGATTGATTATCAACTATCAGATAAAATAAAAATTCAGTCAGGTGTAAATAAAGTTGGATTAGCCTATAATACCGAAGACGTAAGAACGACTTTATCATCATCAAAAATTCCAAACCACACAATTAGTGCAACAAATTCAGGTTTACACATTTCATCATCAATCAGATCAAATGTTGATTCTGAAGTATCAACAGATCAACTTAGTAAATCAAATTCTGAGGGAGATTTAAATCAATCTCTTGAATATGTTGAAATTCCACTAGAGATGAAATATAATATTTATCAAAGTAGGGTAGGCTTTAATGTTGTAGGAGGATTTAGTACATTTATTTTAACTAACAATCAGGTTTCATTAGTATCGCAAAATGCTACTACAAAACTAGGAGAAGCAAATAATATAAATATTTTTAATTTTAGTGGAAATATTGGAGTTGATCTAGATTATAAAATTAATAGCGATTGGTTTTTGAATGTAACCCCTATGGTTAAATATCAATTCAATACTTTTTCAAATAGTGCAGGGAATTTCCGTCCTTATTATTTTGGCGTATATTCAGGTATAAATTATAGGTTCTAAAAAGTTAGCATATTTTCAATATAATAATTAACCAAACTTGTTATGAGTTTGGTTTTTTAATTGGACTCATTTTAACTTTTTGAATAATTTTTTATTTAATCTAAAATATCAAAAAAATACTATTAATTTTGTGTCCAAATTAATAAATTTAAAAATGATAGATAAAACAATTACTATTGAAGATCTGATAGAAGATTATGCTTTCTCGGTTAATTTTCTTTCAAAGAAAGGAATTAAGTGTATTGCTTGTGGAGAACCTATTTGGGGGACTTTAGAGGAAGCATGTTTAGAAAAAAATTATACTCAAAAAGATATTGAAGCTTTTGTAAATGAGTTAAATATATTAGTAAAAAATCAATAATAATAATCTTAATATTATGACAATAGAAATAAATAAAGTTTTAAAAAAACTAGGAATTACAAACGTAAATAAAGGAGTTTCAACGGGAGTAGAATGGTTTGATACAAAAGGAGCAATTACCTCTTCTTCGTCTCCAATTGATGGTAAAGAAATTGCAAAAATTAAAAATGCAACTTTAGATGATTATGAAATGGTTATTAAAAAAGCACAGGAAGCTTTTTTAGAATGGAGACTTGTTCCGGCACCGGAAAGAGGAGAGATAGTTAGACAAATTGGATTGGCTTTGAGAGCGTATAAAGATGAGCTAGGCGCTTTAGTTTCCTATGAAATGGGAAAAGTTTATCAAGAAGGACTTGGTGAAGTTCAAGAAATGATTGATATATGCGATTTTGCAGTAGGTCAATCTCGATTAATTAATGGTGTTTCATTACAGTCTGAAAGAAGAGAACATAGATTGTTTGAACAATATCAACCACTGGGTGTTGTTGGAATTGTAACTTCATTTAATTTTCCGGTTGCAGTTTGGGCATGGAATACAGCGCTAGCGGCAATTGCTGGTGATGTAGTTATTTGGAAGCCTTCTTCTAAAACACCTCTCACTGCGGTCGCAACACAGAAAATCATCAATGATGTATTAATAGAGAACAATGTTCCGGAAGGAGTTTTTAACCTTGTTGTAGCCAAATCTTCTGTTATGGGAGATAATTTCTTATCTGATAAAAGAATTCCTTTATTATCAGTTACCGGATCTACCGCTGTAGGGAAAAGAGTTGGTAGTATTGTAGGTAAAAGATTAGGAAAAACTATTTTGGAATTAGGCGGTAACAATGCTGTTATCATTACTCCAAATGCAGATATTAAAATGGCAATTGCTTCTACTGTATTTGGAACAGTAGGAACTGCCGGACAGCGTTGTACTTCAACTCGTAGGATAATTATTCATGAAACTGTTTATGATCAGGTAAAAGATTCTATGGTAAATGCTTATAAAAGTGTAGCCAAAAAGATTGGAAATCCATTAGATGAAAATTTCTTGGTAGGACCGCTTATTGATGAACATTCAGTAAATGCTTTTACAAATGCAGTTGATAAAGTACAGGAAGAAGGAGGTAATATTCTTTTTGGAGGAGAAGTTTTAAAGGGTAAAGGATTTGAATCAGGTAATTATGTAGTGCCTTGTATCGCTGAAGCGAAAAATCATTATGAAATTGTTCAAGAAGAAACTTTTGCGCCAATTGTTTATTTAATAAAATATAGTGGTGATGTTCAAAACGCAATTGATCTTCAAAATAATGTTCCTCAAGGACTCTCATCGTGTATTTTTACTTTAAATGTTAGAGAAGCTGAATTATTTGTTGCGGCATCTGGTTCTGATTGTGGTATTGCTAATGTAAATGTTGGAACATCGGGAGCTGAAATTGGTGGTGCCTTTGGAGGGGAAAAAGATACTGGTGGCGGAAGAGAATCAGGTTCTGATTCATGGAAAATATATATGCGTCGTCAAACAAGCACTATAAATTACGGAACAGAATTACCTTTAGCTCAAGGAATCAAGTTTGATTTTTAATAAATTTGAATAATTTTAATTATAAAAGCGCCTTTTAAGGGCGCTTTTTTATTTATATCCTGCATGGTTTTTAAATATTGTCTTATCCACAGGCTTGCCTGTAGGTTTTAGGAAATAATAAAAATTTAACAGACTATTGATGTTTGATACTTTTTTTAAGCTGAAGTAAATAATTAGAAAAAGGTATAAAAAAACCGCCCCGAGAGATCGGGGCGGGTATTGGTTGAAATAAATCAACCAAAATCAACTAACCAAACCTTATTTTTACACTTATCTTAAGTATATAACTTAAAACGAGTACTTTGTGTTTTTGTTGTTAGAGAATGAAAATTTCTATTCTCAGTATATTCAATAAACAACATTTGTGCCAATATGGATATAGAAATTATAAAATTTTCTTAAAAGAATAATTTCATAAACTTGTTTATGATGAATAATCATATCAATTACAAAAGTAAAAAAATTATAAAAAAATATGTTTAAAAAAACGTTAAAATTTAATACGAAAACCAAATGAATTACGTTATAATAATTAAGGAATTAATACTTTTTAGCTATGAAAAGATTTAAATTATTTTTTTTGTTTATTTTTTTTACTACGGTTGTATTTTCTCAATCATATGATGGTAAAGGAGATATTAAACTCAATATTGGATACGACCTATATGGTTTTGGCAATGGTATCAGAGCAAATATCGATTATGGATTAACTGATCTATTTTCTGTTGGCGCCGGTGCTTCTTATTATTTCAGTAATCCTGATAATGATTATTATCTCTATGGTAGAACTGCAATTCATTTAGGTTTATTACTCGATTTTCCATCAAAATTTGACCTCTATCCAAGTATCCAAGTAGGTTATTTATCAAGTAATGATGTTGGATTTGATGCGTTTATTGGCGCAAAATATTTCTTTACCGATAAAGTTGGAGTATATGCAGAAATTGGAAGAAATGGAAGTATTGGTTTGAGTATTAATTTCTAATTCGGGGAATGGGAGAAAATCCCTCGCCTTTAGGCGAAGACTTT
>JAOZVI010000156.1 GCA_029938265.1 Flavobacteriaceae bacterium
ATTTTCCAGAAGATCTATCCAAATTAAACATTCTAAAATTATTGAGAAAACGGGAGATCTTATAGAATTAGATACTTATAAAAACGATTTTATTGCAGATGAGGTTTATTGTTGTATCGGTACTACTGCAAAAAAGACGCCCGATAAGAAAACCTATAAAAAAATTGATTTTGGTATTCCCGTTATAGCAGCAAAGCTTTGTAAAGATAATAATATTGATACATTTTTGGTCATTTCTTCTTTGGGAGCGAATTCTGAGAGTACTGTTTTTTATAGCAAAACCAAAGGAGAGATGGAATATGCTGTATTAAAAGAAAAAATACCTAACACCTATATTTTAAGGCCTTCCATAATTTTAGGTTTAAGAGAGGAAAGCCGATTGGGAGAAAATATTGGTAAAGGGTTTTTAAAGACCTTCCAGTTTCTTTTTTTTGGTGGATTAAAGAAATACAAACCAATAGAAGCAAGAACAATTGTAAAAGCCATGATTCTACTAGCCAATACAAAACCTAAGACTAAGATCAGTATTATTGAATCTGATAAAATTGAAGAAATAGCAGCGAGGAATTATTAAAGGATTGATTTTATTTCAAAGAAATAGCAAGTGCTGACTAAAAATATTATCGTAATTTTACTCCGATACATAATTTCCAATTCTCTTTTTATCATGAATAAATTCCAATTAAAAATTCAGATTCTAATTGTATTATTTTTTATTTCATTCACAGGGTTTTCACAAGTTTATAAAGAAACATTTGCACATACTTTTTCAATTGTTGCGCGTGATAAAATTACAGGCGAAATGGCTGTTGGAGTTCAGAGTCACTGGTTTTCTGTAGGGAGTTTAGTTTCATGGGGAAAATCAGGTGTAGGAGTAGTGGCTACGCAATCTTTTATCAATCCTGCTTATGGTCCTAATGGGTTAAAAATTATGGAAAGCGGTAGATCTGCAACAAAAACATTACAATATTTAGTAGATCAGGATAAAGGTAAGGATGTAAGACAAGTCGCCATGCTTGATACAAACGGAAATGTATTTGCTTTTACTGGTGATAATTGTGTCGTGTATGCAGATCAAATCATTGGTGATAATTTTTCTGTTCAGGCAAATATGATGCTCAATGATAAAGTTGTTCCTGCAATGGCTGAGACATTTCAAGAAAATGAAGCTCTACCTTTAGCAGAAAGGGTGTTGAAAGTATTGCAGGCTGCACAAAAAGCAGGTGGAGATATTCGTGGAAAACAGTCTGCCGCTCTGATTGTTGTTGGTCCGAAAAAAGTAAAAGAAGTATGGAATGATAAAATTGTTGATCTAAGAGTAGATGATCATCAGAATCCAATTGCAGAATTAGAAAGATTGCTAAGAATTCATCAAGCTTATGAATATATGAATAAGGGAGATTTGGCTGTTGAACATAATGATATGAAATTAGCTTTAAAAGAGTACGGTGCAGCACAAAATTTGTTTCCGGATAATTTAGAAATGAAATACTGGACAGCCATAGCTTTGGCGAATAATGGTGATATTGAAAAAGCTATGCCCATTTTTAAAGAAGTTTTTATGGTAGATGTAAATTGGCTGGAATTGACTAAAAGATTACCCAGATCAGGATTGCTTACAGTTTCAGAAAAAGATCTACAAAGAATATTAAAGCTGTAATTTTTATGAAAACAGCAACGGTAAAAGAGTTAAAACAAGAGTTAACCTATAGGTCACAAAGTGAACTTTTAGAGCTTTGTTTAAGTCTCTCAAAATTTAAAAAAGAGAATAAAGAATTATTAACATATCTTTTATTTGAAGCTTCAAATGAAGATGCATTTATTGAAGGGGTTAAACAGGAAATGATCAATGATTTTGAACAGATCAATACCAAAAGTTATTTTTATATCAAAAAGAGTGTTCGTAGAATTTTGCGAAATACTAAAAAATATATTCGCTATTCAAAAAAGAAAGAAACAGAAGTAGAATTGCTTTTATTTTTTTGTGAAGAACTTAAAGATCTAAAGCCTTCAATAAAAAATAATATATCACTACAAAATATTTACCAACGGCAAATTATAATCATTAAAAAAGTTGTGGCAACACTTCATGAAGATCTGCAATATGATTATGGATTAGAATTGGAAAATTTGGAGTAAATGATATAATAATATTAAAAAATATGATTATGAAAATACAACAATATTTTATTTTTAGTTTATTACTTGTTGGATTATTTTTTAACTCATGCCAAGAAGATAATATACCTTATGAATACCCATATGAAGCAGAGGTGATTAGAAAAAATATTGACTGTGGCTTTTATGAAATTAAAATCACTAAAGGATTAGAAAAAATGAAGGTGGTTTTTGGCGAGATAAATGTAGGGGATATTTTTATTGCTAAAAATTTACCGAGTGAATTTGAAGTTAACGGACTTAAAATAAAACTTGATTTAAGAAAGCCTAAGAGTAATGAACTAGGTGCCTGCACACATTTAGGTCCTAGTTACCCATGGATATTTGTTACTAAAGCTGAAAAATAATAAAGTATTAACGTACAACATTTAACACTGTTTTTTATGATTAATTTAGAATTATTGGAAAATAATGTAATGCTTGAAAATAATGATAAACCATCAATCCTTTTTGTCCATGGAATGTGGCACGGAGCATGGTGCTGGGAGTCCTATTTTTTACCTTATTTTGAAAAACTTGGATACAAGGCTTATGCTTTGAGTTTATCTAATCATGGGAAAAGTTCTAAACGGAAAACGTTTAATTTACTCAGAATTAATGATTATGTCAAAGATCTAAAGGATACTATTGAGTCGTTTGATAAAACACCAATAATTGTTGGACATTCTATGGGAGGTTTTATTGTTCAAAAATATCTGGAAAATAACGATGTACCGGGAGCTGTATTGATTACATCTGTTCCTCCTTTTGGAATCTGGGGAGGTACAATAGCAGTCTTAAAGATCTTTCCATTGGCCTTTCTTAAAGCGAATTTAACATTGAATTTAAAGTATATCATTAACTCATCAAAAAAATACAAATATCTTTTAGGTTCAGATAATTTCAAAGATACGGATATTGATAAGTATGTTAAGAAATTAGATAATGAATCATTTCTTGCTTATTTAGATATGCTTGGATTGAATTTGGTAAACACAAAAAAATTAAATTCACCTTTGCTAATTATTGGTGGAGGACTCGATCGTGTTATTTCTGAAAAAGCAGTAAGAAAAACAGGTAAGATATATGGAATAACTCCAATAATATTTGATGATATGGGACATAATATGATGCTTGAATCCGAATATAAAAAAGTAGCAAAAAAGATAATTAAATGGATAGAAAACATTAGCAAATAGAATAATTATAAATAGATGAAATATTTTAACCAGGAAAGTGAAAGATTAAGATTTAGAAAATTTACTGAGAATGATATATCTGATTGGGTTGAATATTTTGAAGAAAATGATCGACTTCATTTTTTAGGGCTTGACCTAACAAAAATTAAAGATATTCTTGCAAAAGACTGGATTTCAAATCAATTGGAAAGATATAAAATACACGGCTTAGGTCTTTTGGCTGTAGAAATAAAAGAAAATGGACAATTCATTGGTTCGGGTGGAATCATACCGAGAGAATTAGATGGACAAAATGAATATGAAATAGCATATTCTTTAAAACCTAAATTTTGGAAAAAGGGTTATGGTACTGAGATCGCAAAACAAATGAAGCGCTTTGGTTTTGAAAATATTGAAACGAATCGTTTTATCTCTATAATTCATATTGATAATTCAGACTCAATTCATGTAGCAAAAAAGAATGGTATGAATGTTCTTTTCAGAACCGAATTTATGAAAATGAATGTGGATGTTTATGGAATTGAAAAGATTAAATTCGTAAATAATTAAAAGCTATTCTTGAGGGTGATAAATATCCAGAATTATGGTAGATAATAAGTTACTAATTTAAAATGGAAAAAAATGAAAACAAAAATAATTGGTTTAATACTACTCTTTTCTAGCTTTTTTTCCTGTGCTCAGGAACAAGTAAAGGAGGATGATATTGAATTAAAAAATGACCCAAAGAATTATTTGTATGAACTGGTAGTTTCTGATTTAAAACTTCCCTGGGGTATGTGCTGGCTTTCCGATGGCAGTATGTTGATCACAGAATTAGAAGGAGAATTAATTCACTTTATAGATGGTAAAAAAATTAAAATAGGAAATGTCCCTAAAAGTATCCGACAAGGTCAGGGTGGTTTGATGGATATAGAAGCTCATCCTGATTATAAAAATAACGGATGGATCTATATTACATTAGCTACTGATCAAGGAGATGGAGAAGGAGGTAACACTTCTTTAATAAGAGTTAAATTAAATAATAATCAACTTACCAATACTGAACAACTTTATAAGGCAGAACCAAACACAAAAAAAGGACAACATTTTGGTTCACGGGTTAGATTTGATAAAAATGGATATGTTTATTTTAGTGTTGGCGATAGAGGTAATCGTGATAAAAACCCTCAGGATATTACCAGAGATGGAGGTAAAATCTATCGATTAAATGATGATGGAACGATTCCAAAAGACAATCCTTTTGTAGATCAATTAAAAGCCAAAAAAGCTATATTTTCTTATGGGCACAGAAATCCACAGGGTATGGTGTTGGATGATAGATCTGGAAAAATTTGGGTACATGAACATGGGCCAAAAGGAGGTGATGAAATTAATATTATTAAAAAAGGAGCCAATTATGGCTGGCCGGTAATTACTTATGGTATTAATTACAGCGGAACTCCAATTACAGATATTACTAAAAAAGAAGGTATGGAACAACCCTTATATTATTGGATACCTTCTATTGCACCTTCCGGTATGGAATTCATAACGAGTGATATTTATCCAAATTGGAAAGGAAATTTACTTGTAGGTTCTTTAAAATTTCAATATTTAGAAATGTTGAAACTTGTAGATAACGAAGTTTCAGAACGCACAAAATTATTGGTAGATATTGGTCGGGTTCGCAATGTTAAACAAGGTCCTGATGGTTATATTTATGTTGTAGTAGAGCATAAAGGGATATATAAAATAATGCCCAAATAAAGTTTGGTATTTATT